>CAYYOX010000538.1:0-4990 GCA_964473065.1 uncultured Planctomycetaceae bacterium
ATGGTGGGATACACACCGCGGGTGTAAGGAAACTCGCCCGGCTGTCCGAGGTCGACGTAGACGCAATGCACGTCGAGCCCTTCGTCCATCAACCAACCGAGAATGACCGAGGTGTCCAATCCGCCGGAATAAGCAAGTACGCAACTAGGCATGGGTGGATTCCGTAGTTTTAAGATTCCAAGTGAAAGCCGCCGCAACGGCGGGAAAGCCCCATTGTGAACGCTTTTCGGCCGTTCGGCAAGGGGTGTGCCGAGGCGGATTTCACTGGGGAAATCCCTTGAGGCGGCAAGCGACCATCGAGGCCTACCGCACTTTCCACAGATTGCCGCCCTGCCCTGCCCTTTTAGAATTCCCGTAGCGTCGGCTGCACCGGCCGTGCGACGCGTCGGTTCGGGGCAACTCACCCTTGTTTGGCATCACATCATGATTAGCATCGACGACAATTACACCGCACCGCAACGGCCTGACTGCATGGTCACGCTCGACTTGGCGCCGCCCTACACACTCGATGACGTCAAGCGGGCCTATCTCCTAAAGGCCCGAGCGTCGCACCCCGACTCGGGCGGCAACCCGGCCCGATTCCGACAGATCCAGAAGGCGTTCGAGCGGGCGTCCGAGTATGTGTGTGAACACGGCTCGGCAACCGAGTGGATCGGCCGGCACCTGCAGCAGCACCTCGAACACGAACAGCTCATCGACGAACTGACCCGGCGGGGCGCGCGGATCGACGTTCAGCGGATCGATTGGGTCGGCAAGTGGGTCGGCGACGATTTCGCGCGGCTGGCCGACCGGATCGTCGGCCTGCACTTCCACGGACCGACCTTCGACGACACGACGATCGAGTATTTGCTCGACCGGCGCTCAGCGCTGGGCTATCTCACGCTGCTCGATCTGGCCGGTTCCCAAGTGACCGGCGCCGGGCTATGGCGGCTGAGCGTATTGCCCACGTTGCAACGCCTCGATCTGCGCAACGTGAGCATCTCTTACCACTCGTTGAAGTCGCTGCTAGGCCGCAGCCGAAAAATCGCCCGAGTCAACGTGCGCGGCACACGAATCGGCGCATGGGATCGCCTGAAGTTGCACTATCGTTTCCCGAAGGTGGTGGTGACGGTTTCAGGAACGCCGAGTGAGATCCTGCTCGGAAAAACGCTGGGCCCTGCTCCCACAGAAACGAGGCCCAGCCGCTAAACGTGGGGTGACGTGGGTTGCGGCACGGTCCCCTGGCTGGTATACTGCAGGGGTGGTTCCCGTGTGCCGTGACATTTCCATGTACCCTTGGGCCGTATTATGAGAGCGGAAGAGCTCACCGAACTGATCCGGACTCGCCCGTTCATGCCGTTGCGAATCCACATGACCGATGGACACACGTTCGATATTCAACATCCCGATCAAATTATCGTGCTCCGTTCGCGCGTGGATATCGGGGTCAATGCGAATCGTGATTATGTCGCGTCAACAGGATTCCACCAGTTCAGAATGAGAGGTTTCGCCTGTTAGCCCAATCAGGTTCCGGCCATAATTCTCGCTCATAACGGCAGTTTTGTTGTTTTTGTCAAGTTCACCTACAGTTGCCCGGCAGTGAGCAACCGATGTAAACTGATGTATGAACGGTGGCCACGTGAACATCATCCTTGGTGTGAAATCCTCGGGGACCGCACTTTTCTGTCCTGACGTGATCCTGTAGACGCAAGATAACGACACGAGTCGAAGCACACATCAAACGCGAGCTTTTGATCTGGGCCCGAGAGAATTCGGGTCTCGACATCGAGACTGCCGCCCGAAAGGTGCCGGTCAAGGAAGAACGATTGAAGCACTGGGAGGATGGCACTTGCCGGCCTACCGTAAAACAACTCCGCAAGCTAGCAAGAGCATATAAGAGACCGCTCGCATTGTTCTATCTGCCCGAGCCGCCTCTTGATTTCCGACCGATGCATGATTTTCGTCGGCTACCAGGTGAAGTTGCCGGCGTTCAATCCCCTGATCTGCGATATGAGATTCGTCGCGCGATCAATCGACGCGAAATCGCACTCGATCTGTACGAGGCGGCAGAGGGAACACTTCCGGAGTTCTCTTTGACTACCAGCCTCTCGGAGAAATCCGATACCGTAGCCGAACGAATTCGAGATTTCCTCCGTATCCCGCTCCGCTACCAACAGGCGTGGAAACCAGGATACGACACGTTCAATGCGTGGCGTACGGCGTTTGAAAACGCGGGGGTGATGGTCCTCCAAATGACGAAGGTTCAGCTAACAGAAGCTCGTGGCTTTTCAGTCAGCGACGTGCCGCTTCCCGCCATTGTAGTGAACATCAAAGACCGCCCGCGGGGGCGATGCTTTACGATGTTTCACGAACTAACCCACCTCATGCTTCACGACGGCGGCGTGTGCGACCTCGATGATCACACAGAAAGAGGGAGCAATGAGTTGAGGGCAGAAGTTTTCTGCAATCTGGTGGCCGGCTGCGTGCTCGTTCCAGGAAAGGCCTTGTTGAATGAAACTATAATTCGTAATTCGCCAAGGCGGACGGAGTGGCAGGATACGGAGATTTCTGCACTGGCCGACCGCTACGGAGTTAGTCGCGAGGTTATACTCAGACGTTTGTTGCTGCTCGGACGAACCACTGAAGGTTTTTATCGCGTAAGGCGGGAGCAATATCGCACTGAGGCAGAGCTGGCAGATAAGAACCGTAGCAAGGGATTTGCCCCTCCGGATCGTTTAGCAGTTAGCAGCGCTGGGCCACTGTTTGTGCGTCTTGCCTTGAGCAACTACTACCAGGAACGTATCACTGCCAGTGATCTTGCAGATTTCTTAGAAGTTCGGCTCAAGCATCTCGACAAAATCGAACAAGCCGTATTCACAACACACGGGTCGAACTCTTGAAATACAGTATTGACACCAGTTCGATCCTGGATGGTTGGCAGCGGCATTATCCGCCTGACATCTTCCCTGGTCTCTGGGTGCAAATGGAAGAGGTCATCAAGCTCGGGGACCTAAGAGCAACCGAAGAAGTCTTGCACGAACTCGAACGCAAGGCCGATGACGTATTCGAATGGGTAAAGCAAAGGCGTGAACTCTTCGTGGACATTGATGACGAGATTCAGGCGGTAGTTGAGGAGATACTCAAGGACCACAGGAAACTGCTGGACACTCGCAAGAACCGATCCGGTGCGGACCCATTCGTCGTGGCGCTCGCAAAAATAAATGGCTGCACTGTTGTGTCTAACGAACGCGCGACGCATAGCCCTGATCGACCGAATATTCCAGACGTTTGCACCGCTCTGGGAATTCGCTGCATTACGATTCTCGATCTCATTCGAGAGCAGGGGTGGGTCTTCTCAGTTGGCGGGAAGACTTAAGCGGTGCTGACGGCGAAATCGCCCTCAGCAAACGAAAGCTCCGAAACAACTGCAATGCGATGACAATCCAAGTAAAACATATCACTCGATCTCGTGCACGACAATCATATTATGCGCCGTTACGGCTAGACCCGTGCCGGCGATTAGCACTACGCGGTCGCCCTTGTGGAGCAGGCCGGCTTGGCGGCCCCAGTTGGTGATGTGTTGCAATAACGCTTCGCGGTCGCCGGTCGGTGCGCCGGGCAACGGGATTACGCCCCAATAGAGACACATTCGACGCAAGGTGGCCGGCGAGTCGCTCACACCGATCGCCGACACGTAGTTGCGGTTCTTGGCTACCGAGAGGGCCGTCTTGCCGCTGCCGCTGGCGACCACCAGTAGCTTCGCTTCGAGTTTCTCGGCCATTCGCCCGGCCGCGAAAACGGTCGCCTCGGTGATCTGGTTCACGCCTTCGGCCGACAGATCCGGCGGCGGCACGCTGGGGCGCTCGCGGCAGAGCGGCTCGGTCTGAAGTGCGATGCGGTGCATCATCTCGACGGCCAAGGCGGGATGCTCGCCCACGGCCGTCTCGCCCGAGAGCATGCACGCGTCACCCCCGTCGAGGATTGCGCCGGTGACGTCGGCCACTTCGGCCCGGGTGGGTAACCGGGAGTGCTGCATGCTGTCGAGCATTTGCGTGGCGACGATCACCGGCTTGCGACACCGGTTGCACACGGCAATGATCTCCTTCTGGGCCACGGCCACTCGGGCGATGTCGATCTCGACGCCCAAGTCACCCCGGGCCACCATGATCGCATCGGCCGCCTCGACGATCGCTTGCAGGTTTTCCAGCGCCTCGGGCTTCTCGATCTTGGCGATCACATGGGCCTCGGAACCGTGCTCCCGCAGCAGCGATTTCAGTTCCAATACTTCATCGGCCGTGCGGACGAAACTCAGGCCCACGAAGTCGATGTCGTTCTCGGCGGCCCAAATCGCGTTGTCGCGATCCTTCGGTCCCAAGGCCGGCACGCTGAGCTTCACGCCCGGTAGGTTCACGCCCTGCCGGCTGCGGACCGTCCCGGGCTGGATCACGCGACACTCGGCATAGTCGTCGGTGAACCGCTCGACCTGTAGCGACACGGTCCCGTCGGCCAGCATGATCCGGTCGTCGACATCGAGTTCTTCAATCAACGGCTCGTAGGTCGTGGTTAGCAGGAAAGGTTCTTCTGAAACGCCCTCACCCCGGCCCTCTCCCAGAGGGAGAGGGAGATTATGGACGAAGCGGACCTTGGAATCGGCGTCGAGGGTTAGTTGTCCGTCGGGCAGTTCGCCGAGGCGAATCTTCGGGCCGGCCAGATCGATCAGGATGCCGACCGGCTGGTCGAGCTCTTCGGAGACCCGGCGGATGTCGGCCAGCCGCTGGTTGTGTTCGTCCCGGTCGCCATGGGCCATGTTGACGCGAAACACGTCGACCCCGGCCCGAATCAGGTGGGCCAACTGCGGCGGCTGAGAGCTGGCGGGCCCCAGCGTGGCCACGATTTTCGTCTGCGAAGGCCGCGGTGATCGTGTTGGGTCGGTTTCAGGCATCGGGCGCCCCCGGTCGGTGAGGTGGAAATGGGTCTACGCCGGGAGTTTATTGTGAACGATTTTCTCGGT
>CAYYOX010000539.1:0-3287 GCA_964473065.1 uncultured Planctomycetaceae bacterium
CTCGTTCCCACGCTCTGCGTGGGAACGCCATGCCACGACGCTCCGCGTCGCTGAAAAGGGGCCGCAGAGCGGCAATGCAGTCCGTTCCCACGCAGAGCGTGGGAACGAGAGTGTCAACGAGCCGCACGCTGACTACGACATTACCTATGGTGGCATGCATTCTACACCAAGAGGTAGGGTATTCCCTTGTTTTTCGGTTTATTGCCTATACTATATGGCTAA
The DNA here is from genome assembly GCA_964473065.1 of uncultured Planctomycetaceae bacterium. Lineage (GTDB taxonomy): Bacteria > Planctomycetota > Planctomycetia > Pirellulales > Thermoguttaceae > CAYYOX01. Next base: position 223 of record CAYYOX010000539.1, read on the forward strand.
AACTTCATAAGATAATAAAAACCGTGATCTGAGTGACGTTTTTCCCAAGATGAGACTCCCATGCCTGATCCGACGGTGAGTGCGGCTGGAATGCGTGTGCTGAAGCAGTTGGTAGGTAATCCGCCGCAGACCATCGCCGATTTGATCGAATCCACCGACGTAACCCGAACGGCCGTCACCGAGCAACTCAACGAACTGGTGGCCGGCGGATTTGCGGCGCGCGACACCGAGCGTGTGATGGGCCGGGGACGTCCGCGGCATCTCTATTCGGCCACCGAGTCGGCCTTGCTGCTGCTGTTTGCCACCAGTCAACAACTGGTCGTACCGGCTATTTGGCGCGCGATCGAAGAGCTGCACGGCCCCGAGGGGGCCCGGCAAGTGCTGCGACGCGTCGGTGAGATTGTGGCGAATCATTATCGTTCGAAGATCCGCTCGAGGGACCCCAACAAGCGGCTCAAGGAGCTTTCCATTTTATTATCGAAAGAAGGCGTGCTGGTCGACGCCGCCGAGCAGCCCAATGGTGACGTCGTGTTGCACAAGCGGAGTTGCCCCTTCATTGCCATGCTCGATGAGGATCGGGCGGTCTGCAGCCTCGACTTGGAGATGATGGAGCAGATCGTCGGCGCGCCGGTCAGTCGTATTGCGTGCCGCTATGAAGGGGACGCTCGCTGTACGTTCGAGGTCGCTAAATCTGAGTGACACATGCTAAGCCGACGTAATCTCTTACGGTTCCTGCTGGCAGTATGCGTTGTCTTATGTAGCGCCGGAGCCCTGCTGTGGCTCGATTGGTGGCTTTGCTTGCCCAAGGGAGAAACGGCTAGCTACGTCGGCCGAGAGAAGTGCGCCGAGTGTCATCCGGCCGAGACCGAAGCGTGGGTCGGATCGGACCACGATCGGGCAATGGACCTGGCCACGCCGGAGAACGTGCTGGGTAACTTCAGCGACCAAGAGTTCACGCACCAAGGCGCCGGACCGGACGGATTTCGCGGCGTCACCTCGAAGATGTCGCGCCGCGGAGACGAGTTCTTTGTCACCACGGACAATGCGGCCGGGCAGTTGCAAGAGTTTCCGATCAAGTATGTGTTCGGCGTGCGGCCTTTGCAGCAGTATCTGGTCGAGTTTCCCGACGGTCGCGTGCAGTGTCTGCCGATCAGTTGGGATACGCAACGCAAGCAATGGTTTCACCTTTATCCCGACGAAGATATTCCCGCGGGCGATCAACTCCATTGGACCGGCCCGCTGCAAAATTGGAACTACATGTGTGCCGAGTGCCATTCGACCGATCTGCAGAAGAAGTACGATCTGAAGACGAATACCTATCACACGACGTTTGCGGAGATCGACGTCAGTTGCGAGACGTGCCATGGTCCGGGCAGCCTGCACGTGAAGCTGGCCGAGTCGCGCAGCGTTTTTTGGGATCGGCGGATTGGATACGGCCTGCCGCAGTTGAAGAGCGACGACCCGCGCGTTGAGGTCGAGACGTGCGCCCCTTGCCATTCCCGGCGGCGGATCGTGTATCCCGGCTATCAACCGGGTGAAAAGTTCCTCGATTATTACATGCCCCAGCTATTGGACAATAACCTCTATTATGCCGACGGACAGATTCTCGAAGAGGATTATGTCTACGGGTCGTTTATCCAAAGCCGCATGCACCGCGAGAAGGTCCGCTGCAGCGACTGCCACGACCCGCACACGGCCCAGGTGAAGTTCGACGACAATCGTCTCTGCTGCCAGTGCCATGTGGCGGCTACTTACGATACCCTCCAGCACCATCATCACCCGGACTCCTCGAAGCCGGGCACGCTGTGCGTCGAGTGCCACATGCCCGAGACGACGTACATGGTGGTCGATCCGCGTCGCGACCATAGCCTGCGGATTCCTCGGCCCGACCTGACCTTGGCCCTGGGGATCCCCAACGCATGCACCGGTTGCCATCACGACGAATCGAAAGAGGAAACGCCCCAATGGGCCGAAGACCACGTGCGCGAGTGGTACGGTCCGCTCGAGGGCCCGCCCCATTTTGCCCACGCCATCGCCGCCGGTCGCGAAGGCCGGCCGGATGGTCAGCAGCAATTGGAGGCGGTCATCCGCCGAAAAGACATAAGCGCCTCGGTTCGGGCCAGCGCGATCCTCTTGCTGGGCCGCTATCCGAGTCACGCCCAGCACACGGCGGTCGTGCGTGGACTGGAAGATCCCGAGGCGTTGGTTCGCGCCGCCTCGGTCAGGGCCATGGAACTTCAGCCGCCCGAGCTTCTTCACCAGCACGTCACACCCCTGCTGCGCGACCCGGTTCGCACGGTCCGCGTCGAAGCGGCCCGGATCCTTACGCGCGTGCCGACGAACCTGTTGGGGCCAAAGAATCGTGAAGCCATGGATGCGGCCTTGGCCGAATACCTGACCGGACAAGAAAGCATGAGCGATCAGGCGGCCGCCCATCTGAACATGGCCGTGGTGAAGACGAATCTCGGACAACTCGAGGACGCGGAAGGGGAATACCGAACGGCCCTGCGATTGGATCCGCAGTTTTTCCCGGCCCGAGCCAATCTGGCCATGCTCTACAATCAACAGGGAAAGAACGCGAAGGCCGAAGAGCAACTTCGCCGCCTGATCGAACTTCAACCCGAGATGGCCGACGCCCACTACTCGCTGGGTCTCTTGCTGGCCGAGGACGAGAGCCGGCTGGCCGAGACGGCCGACGCGCTCGCCCGGGCCGCCGAACTGGCCCCAACCGACGCGCGCATCCACTACAACCACGGTCTGGCCTTGCAACGTCTACAGCGGCTTGACGAGGCCGAGCAATCGCTGAAGAAGGCGTATGAGTTGATGCCGGCCGTGCCCGACTACTTGCACGCCTTGACGATCCTCTACGTCCAGCAGGAACGTTGGAGCCGGGCACTTCCGTGTGCCGAAGAGTTGGCCCGCCGACATCCCCACCTCCCGCAAATGCAACAACTCCGAGATCACATCAAGCAAGAAGCAAAGAAAGCCGCCCTATAAAGCCGCGACCGTTGGTCGCGCCAAGGTTCCGGTCGCGCCAAGGTTCCGGTCGCGCCAAGGTTCCGGTC
>CAYYOX010000539.1:3387-4978 GCA_964473065.1 uncultured Planctomycetaceae bacterium
CAAGGTTCCGGTCGCGCCAAGGTTCCGGTCGCGCCAAGGTTCCGGTCGCGCCAAGGTTCCGGTCGCGCCAAGATCAGCATCTATCCTCCGCCGAACGACGGCAGGATGTTGATCTGGCTGTCCGGACCCACGGGCGTGTCGAGCCCGGCCGCGGCGATCTTTCCGTCGACCGTAAACGCCAGCGTGGGACGGAGCTTCTCGCCGTCGCAAATCTTCGCCTCGATGCCCGGGTAGATCGCGTCCAGGCCGGCGACGATCTCGGCCAGGGTCGAACCGGCGACCGTGGCCTTTCGGCTGCCGTTGGTATACTCCTTCAACAACAGGGGGATCGAGATATCAGCCATGGCGAACGTTCTTCGGCTTGCTTTGACGAGGGTAGTAACGCATCCACCCCATTCTACGCCTTCCGGCCGCCGGCGTAAACGGCCCGTTTAACCCGAACTTGGGGGGCCTTGCGTTGGGTTCGGGATTCGGGTATCCCAGAACTTTTGGCTGAGGATACCAATAAAGATCGGCCATCGAGCCATTGCGACAGGAAACCTCCATGAAAACGATGCATGCCCTGGTCAAGCGTGAGGCGAAGCCCGGTTTGTGGCTGGAAGACGTTCCCGTGCCGGAAATCGGGATCAATGACGTGCTGATCAAAGTGCTGCGGACCGGGATCTGCGGGACCGACGTACATATCTATAACTGGGACCAGTGGGCCCAGAAGAACGTGCCCGTGCCACTGGTGATCGGCCATGAATTCGTCGGCCGGGTGGTCGAGGTCGGCGAGAATGTGAAGGATTTTCATCCCGGCGAACTGGTCAGCGGCGAAGGGCACGTCGTCTGCGGCCGATGTAGGAACTGTCTGGCCGGGCGGCGGCATCTGTGTATGGAGACGGTCGGCATCGGCGTGAATCGGCCCGGAGCTTATGCCGAATACATCGCCTTGCCGATGACCAATGTTTGGCACCATTGGCCCAATGTGCCCTTGGATGCGGCCGCAATTTTCGACCCCTTGGGCAATGCTGTACACACCGGGCTATCGTTTCCCGTGCTCGGCGAGGACGTGCTGATCACCGGGGCCGGACCGATCGGCATCATGGCCATCGCCGTGGTTCGCCAGGCGGGCGCGCGGTATGTCGCCATTTCCGACGTGAATCCCTACCGGCTCGAACTGGCCAAGAAGATGAACCCCACGCTCGTGATCGACGCCCGATCCGAGAGCATTGCCGACGCTCAAGAGAAGCTCGGCATGAAAGAAGGGTTCGACGTGGGGTTGGAGATGTCGGGCAACCCCCACGCCTTCCGCGACATGCTTGAAAACATGTGCCATGGCGGAAAGATCGCCATGCTGGGTATCCCCACGCAGGAGATGGCCATCGACTGGACCAAGGTCGTGTTCAACATGCTCACGATCAAGGGCATCTACGGCCGGGAGATGTACGAAACCTGGTACAAAATGTCCGTGATGATCGAAAGCGGCCTGAACATCGATCCCGTAATCACACATCGCTTCAACTACACCGACTACGAAAAGGGCTTCGAAGCCATGCGCACCGGCAACTCCGGCAAGGTCATATTAACCTGGAATGACGAAACCTAAACC
>CAYYOX010000540.1:0-4962 GCA_964473065.1 uncultured Planctomycetaceae bacterium
CCGCCGTACCGGCGGCTGCTAAACGGGTTTCGAGTATGTGCGCCTCGCAAGAACTCGATCGACGCCTTCTTATGGCCCTGGCGGCCTTGACGGGGATTGTCTGCGCGGCGGCACTACTGGCCACTTCGCCCGGTTTGCCTATGGTCTGGGACGAAGGCAACGCGATCCTGCGGGCCGAGAAGATTCTCGAAGGCGAGTGGCAGTATACGACCACGCGCGAAGGACACCCGGCCTTCTATGGGATCGTGATTGCCGTCGGGAGGTGGCTTTCCGGCGAGTCGCTCAGCGCGGCACGACTTGGCCCCATGATGCTCTTTTCGCTGGCGGCCGGGGCCATGTTCTATCGCATCGGGCGGGAGTATTCCACCGCCGCGGCAATCGGGGCCGTGGCGGCGATGTTGCTCTTGCCGCGGGTGTTTGCGCACGCCCATTTTGCGTCGTTTGACGGGCCGCTGACCAGTTGTTGGATCCTGGCCTGGGCCGCATTCAGCCCGGCCTGCAGGCGATGGTTTTGGGCCGTCCTGTGGGGAGTTGCGTTGGGGATGACGCTCAGTTGCAAGGCGACCGGCTGGATCGCGCCGCTGCCGTTCGTCGTTTGGGCCCTGTTGTATCGTGACCGACAGGCGATCAAGGCGTTGGCCGTCGGGCTGCCGGTGGCGTTGCTGACGTTCTTTGTGCTCAACCCGCCCTTGTGGCAAGCGCCGATCTCGGGCCTGCTTACGTTTTTCGATTTGAACATGAACCGGGCGGCCAACCCGGGTTTGAACATCTCGACGCAGTTCCTTGGCCACATGTATAACCTCGACCATCCGTTGCCCTGGTACAATACGCTGCTGTGGACGGCCGTCACCGTGCCGGTGGGAATTCTGGCGTTGGCCATCGTCGGCATGGTCGTCGTGTTGCGGCAGTGCAAGAGTCAGCCGGCCGGAGTCCTACTGGCGGCCAACTGGCTTGTGTTGCTGATCGTCCGCGCGTTGCCGTTCGCCCCGCCGCATGACGGCGTCCGGCTGTTCTTGCCAAGCTTCGCACTGCTGGCCGCCTTGGCCGGCGTCGGTTGTGGGCAGATTGTTGTTGTTCGGGCGAAGGCCACCACGACGGTTGGCCTGATTCTAATCTATCTTGGCAGTGCCACGAGTTTGGTCTGGTACGCTCCGCAATGGCTTTCGTACTACAACCTCGCGATCGGCGGCCTGCCGGGTGCGACAGCCGCGGGCATGGAACCGACCTACTATTGGGACGCCCTGGACCGCTCGGTTTTGGATTGGCTTGACGAAAACACGCCGTCAGGCCAGAAGGTCCGCTTAGGGGCCTCGTCGCCGGAGAATCTGCGACTGATGCGGGACTGGGGGACGATCCGCCGCGACACGGATCCGGACGCCCCGGGCGAGTTTCGGTGGTATGTCGTGCAATGTCGCCCCAGCGGGTATCGGCCGGCCGACCTTTGGCTGATCGAAAACGCCCAGCCGGCGTTTCGCAAGACGATCCGGCCCGGCGGTTGGGGGCCATGGCGGTTGGACGTGCCGCTGGTCGAGGTCTACGACGACCGGGATTATCGGCGGGCAGTGGACGAATCGCAAGAATGACCGTGATATCTGACGGGGAAACTCGCCTCAACAATAGAGCGGGTAACTGCTATACTGTTATTGGGGTACGAAGGTCAACCGTCTGCGAGGACAACCCATGCCGGAGCCACACGGCGTTTCCCGACGCAACGACACGGCGGCCGTGGTGTTTGCGCTGGTCGTTCCCACGCTGGTGACGTGGATTTATTTCGTGCTGCTGGCCAAACATTCGCCGGCCATTCAGCAGGTCGCCTACAGCATTGGCAAGGGGATCCAGTTCGGCTTTCCAGTGGTTTGGGTCCTGGCCGTGCAGCGTCAACGATTGCAGTGGCACTGGCCCGGGCGACCGGGAATGCTCGAGGGACTCGGGTTTGGCATCTTGATCTTCGTAGCGACGCTGGCCTTGTATCATCTGTGGCTGGGGCCGATCGGATTCTTGGACGCGGCGGCCGTTCAGATCCGCGAGAAAATTCTCGGGTTCGGGGCCGATACGGTTGGCAAGTACTTGGCACTGAGTGTATTCTATGCCCTGGGCCATTCGCTGCTCGAAGAGTATTATTGGCGATGGTTCGTGTTCGGGCAGCTAAGGCGACTGATGGCGTTCGGACCGGCCTTGGTGATTTCGAGCCTGGGTTTCATGGCCCATCACGTGTTGGTGTTGGCCATGTTTTTCGGTTGGTTTTCACTCGGGACCGTGTTGTTCTCGCTGGCCGTGGCCGTCGGCGGGGCCGTTTGGGCTTGGATCTATGAGCGCGGCGGGTCGCTTTACGGGCCCTGGTTGAGTCACTTGTTCGTCGACGCGGCAATCTTTGCGATCGGATACCAGATGGTGGCGGATCTGTTGAAATGAGAAGGTTACCTCAACATCACGTTTTCGTCTCGATGCTCGTCTTCCTGAGCTTGACCGCCGGGGGCCGCGCGTTGGGGCAGCAGTCGGACGCCGAGATGCTCTCGATCTTGGCCGATATGACGTCCCAGAAGCATCGTTTTCGACCCGAACGATTGCACGCGCTGGGCGTGAACGGTCTTTCGGCCCTGCTCGACGAGTTGTTGCCCGACACGGCCCAACGGAAGCAAGCCGCGCCGTCCCAGGAGACGGTCGATCGACTGATCCAGCAGCTTGGCAGCCGCCGGTTCCGCAGCCGGCGTGAGGCGGCCGAGCAACTTTACCGCATGGGACCCGGTATTCGGGACGAGCTTCTTAAAGCCACGCGACACGCCGATGCGGAAATCGCCTGGCAAGCCAGCCAAATCCTGCGCAAGTGGCAGCAACGCAGTAAGGCAGACAAGGGACGCTACGTACAGGCCTTTACGATCTACGCGTCGGGGATCGACGATGACCGGCGGTTGGAGGAAATCACCCGCCGAACCATCGCGGGCATGGGTCGGGGATTGCCCGAAGATTCGCGAGGCCGGATCCTCACGCAATGCATCAAGACAATTGCCGCTGCGGGCAAAGACAAGTACACCGATCGGCTCGAACCGTTGTTGGAACACGAGGAGGTTCGCGTGGCCGTGATGGTGGCTCGGGCGGTTGCGCGCACGGCCGACAACGAAAACTTTCCCGCCCTGCTTTTGCAAGCGCTTCGGGACGATCGCCCCGAGGTCGTCGGCGCGGTCATTGGCTACATGCGAAACTGCACGAAACACCCGCGACGCGAGGAGATCAAGGCGTTATTGGTCGACGTTTTCAACGCCAAGAAGGAAGCCTTGAAGTTCCAGGCGACTTTGGCGTTGGCCGGCAGCTTCGACCATGAGCCGGCCCGGGACTATCTCTTTCAGCAAGTCCAAGAAGGCGATCGGGAACGACGCTATCGGGCGCTGAGCTTCCTGGGTAATGTTCGGCACCGCGGAACGCCGGCCGACGAGAAGCTGCTGACCGTGATCAAACCCTTGTTGAAATCCGACGACAAGAACGTGCGCCGCATGGCCGCGAGAGCTTTGGGGGTCTACTCGGGTGAGGTGGTCGTGACGAGTTTGCTTCCTTTGCTGGCCGATCCTTACACCACGATCCCCAAGGAGACCAAGCAAGGCCTGTTGCGCCAGTCCGACCGCGCCATGGTCCGCCGGCTCGTGCTGGACGCCGCCGAGAACCACGAGGACGATCAAGTGCGCGAGGCGGCCGCTGAGTTCCTCGAAGAAATCGGCTTGGAAGAGTAACGGGCAGAGGCACGCGTCAATCGGGGATTCGCTGGTCGATCAGCCGAGAGTCGAAAACCTCGAAACCGGCCCCTTGATACAGCGTCAACGCGGCCGGATGGTCCAGTTCGCACGTATGGACCCAAACTCGCCCGGGATCGTGCGACCAGGCCTTCTCTACAGCCCAGTGCAGGAAGTAGCGCCCCAGCCCATTGCCTTGAAACTCGGGCATCAGGCCAAAGTAGGCCAACTCGACCTCACCGGAAACACGCCGGTCCAATTCGGCGAACCCGGCCGGCGTTCCACGAACATACAACACGTGAATCTCGACCGATTCATCGTGGATGATCGCCTGCAACTGGTCGTCTGTCATCAAAAGCCGATCGACCCAGGTCCAATCCTTACCGACCGACTCGTACAAGAAGCGGTAGAACGCCAAGGTCGGTTTCTGCGCCCATAGAATCGAGATCCCCTCGCACGGCGCCGGCGTAGCGCAGTCCTTCGGCGCGAACATCTGAAGATACGTCGTCTTGATGGGAATCGTTTTCATGGCGGTGTCAGCTTCCAAGTGTAAATGAAACGCCGCGTGCGTGTCAAGCATTTGCGAGTCGAAAACGGCAGTGTCCACCGCAAAATCAAGCAATAAGTCGTCCTCGCGGCGCCGTCCGATAGTCCCCGAATTCGATATTCTTTTCGGCATTTTTCCCGGCACGCTGGTGAAGCGTAAACTACGCTTACAAGAGTAGGGTCTTACAATACAGACAAAGTGTGTGTCGTCACAATCGTTTCAGGTTACCCACTTTGTCTGAAGCGTAGAATCCCTGAAATCGAAAAGTACGGCCAATTGGCCTTTCGGCGGCAACCGGCCGTTGACGCGGGCGGGGTAATTGGGTTTGATAGAGTGTGGGGCTTCTTACGACGGAGAAAAAAATGGTTAATACAAAAAGTATGCGTGTGGCGATGATCCTTTGCGGCATGGCGGCGGTGCTGTTGCTCGTGCCGGGTGAAAGCAGCGCGTTCTTTGGTTGCCTGTTCGGCACGTGCGGCGGTTGTGGTTCCTGCGGTCCTCGCACGACGTATGCGGCGCCGATGAGTTACGCGCCGGCATTCAATCCTGGTTGCACACCCTACGCTGCGCAAAGATGCCAGTATGTGCCGCAAACCGCCTACCGAACCGTCTACCGTCGATTCCTGGTAACGACCTGCCGCGCGACAACCGGTTGCGACCCGTGTACCGGATGCCCGACGACCACTTACCGCC
>CAYYOX010000541.1:0-4961 GCA_964473065.1 uncultured Planctomycetaceae bacterium
CCATCCACCACGGCACGACGTCGTCAAACAGCGCAGTCCGATACTGTTGATGCAACTGGGCCGCCCGGTCGGCGGGAATCTTCGATCCGCATTCACCCATCTACTCGTCCTCACGTTTTAGCGGCTGGGACTGCCCGGCGTGTGTCGATCGGGGAAATATGGCCCATAATCGGCAGCTATTGGCTCCAGATCCGGGAAATAGTATAATGGAAGCTCCGCGGAATCGCCACCATAGCGAACAACCTCGCCAATCATCCCACCCGTTCGGAGCAATCGACATGAATCGCCTGCTACGGTGTCTGGTATTGCTGTCTGCACTCTGCTGTCTGCGTGTCGCCGTCGCCGAGGAACCATCGCCTGCCGAAAACTCGTTCAGAGCGGCCGTCGAGGATTTGATGGCCACCTTCGGCGACCGGTATCCTCACGGCCGGCAATACCTGGATCGGCTCGATGCCGTTAAGAATAAGGAAGAGTTGGAAACTCTGACTCGCGAGGCACTGATCGCCAATCCACTGGTTAGCGGCCAGCCGATCCTGTTTGTTCTCCGGCAGCAGTACAGATCGGACCATCACAACACGGCCACCATGTTCCAAACGGGCGAGATCAACACGGCCAGCTTCACCGGCCGCGCGGCGATCAAGACGATCGACTTCGCCCATGACGGGGAAGTGAAGACGCTGCTTGAAGTGCCGCAAGGCGTGGCTCGGGATATCGAGGTCAGCTTCGACGGCCGCAAGGTCCTCTTCTCCTTGCGGCACGATCGGGCTGACGACTACCATCTTTACGAGATCAGTGCCGATGGGTCGGAGTTGAAACAACTGACCTTCGGCTCGGGCATCTCCGACATCGATCCTATTTATCTTCCCGACGGTCGCATCGTGTTCACCTCGACGCGAGAACCAAAATTTTGCATGTGCAACCGGCACATCATGGGTAATCTGTTTTCGATGAACGGCGACGGGTCGAACGTCCAGCAGATCGGGCACAGTACGCTGCACGAGGGACATTCGTCGCTGCTGAGCGACGGGCGGATTATCTACGACCGCTGGGAATACATCGATCGCAACTTCGGCGATGCCCAGGGTGTCTGGTGTGTGAATCCCGACGGCACGAACCATTCGATCTACTGGGGCAACAACACCAACTCACCCGGCGCCGTGCTCGACGCGCGAGCCATTCCCGGCACGGAGTTGTTTATTGCCAACTTCTCCTCCTGCCACGACCGGCCGTGGGGAGCCATCGCCATCGTCGACCGCCGCTTGGGCCTCGACGGTCGGGGGCCCGTCTTGCGAACCTGGCCAGCCAACGCGATCGACCTGGTCGGCAACGGCAACTACGACACGTTCGTTCCGGTCAATCCCAAGTACGAAGATCCTTATCCGCTCTCCGATAAATACTTCCTCTGCTCGCGGATGACCGGCAATGGCGAGCAGATGGGGATCTACTTGATCGACACCTTCGGTAACGAAATCCAATTGCATGCGGAAAACCTTGGCTGCTATGACCCCATGCCGCTGGGTCCACGCACCAAGCCGCCGGCCATGCCCGAGCGAATCGACCTGACCGAAGAACAGGGCTACTTCTACATATCGGACGTCTACAAGGGCACTGGCATGGACCGGATCGAGCGCGGTTCGGTCAAATACCTTCGCGTGGTCGAGTCGCCCGAGAAACGGTTCTGGACGGACGCGTATTGGTTGGGAGAGGGCACGCAGGCCCCCGGCATGGCCTACGATGACTTCAACAACAAACGCATCCTGGGAACCGTGCCGGTCGAGGAAGACGGTAGCGCCTATTTCGCCGTGCCGGCCGACACGTGGGTCTACTTCCAACTGCTCGACGAAAACGGAATGATGGTCCAGTCGATGCGCAGCGGCACGATCACCCGACCCGGCGAAATGGCCGGTTGCGTCGGCTGCCACGAATATCGACGCGGCAGCATTACCCGCGATAGCCAACCGCTGGCCATGCAACGCCCGGCCCGCCAACTCGAACCTTGGCACGGGCCCACCCGACTGTTCGGCTATCTGGCAGAAGTGCAGCCGGTCTTCGACAAGCATTGCGTCTCGTGCCACGACTACGGCCAAGAGGCGGGCGAAAAGCTCAATCTGGCCGGCGACCTGGGACTGATGTTCAACAACTCATATCTCCAACTGCGGACCAAGGGCTACGTCAAGGTGCCCGGCGCCGGCCCGTTCCAAACGCTGATGCCGAAGAGCTGGGGATCGCACGCCAGCCCGCTGGTCAAGGTGTTGGTCGAGGGACACGGTAAGCCGGAAATCGACGACAAGATCCAACTCGACAAGGAAAGCCTCGATCGGATCATCACGTGGATCGACATCAACGGGCCGTATTACCCCGAGTATGCCAGTGCCTATCGCCAGAACCTTTACGGCCGTTCGCCGCTCGACCCGCAGCAACTCGGGCGGCTGGGTAAGTTGGTCGGTATGAACCTAAGCGAGCAGGGCCTCTCGTCCCAGATAAGCTTCACCCGCCCGGAACTAAGCCCCTGCCTGACGAAGTTGGGCAAGCAGAGTGATGAGTATCGCGAGGCGATTTCGATCATCAACGCGGGCAAGCAGATGCTAGCCCAGCGTCCCCGCGCCGACATGCCCGGCTTCAAGCTGGTCGACCCGACCGAAATCGACCAGCAAGCCAAGTACCAGGCCCAACTGGAAACTGAGCAAAAGATGCGCGCCGCCATCGCCGCCGGGCAGAAGAAGTACGAAAAGGAACCGTAGAATGGCCGCCGATCGACTTGCTGGCGACATGCCGGCAACGTAGAATATCTTGCGGAGGATACGCCGTGCATAAAACTCGCGTTTACGTCGACACATCCGTTTTCGGTGGTACCGGGGACGAGGAGTTTGCTGAGGCCAGCAACCGATTCTTTGTGAGGGTAAAAAGTGGCCAATTCGTTGTTGTGGTCTCCGAGTTGACGTATTACGAGTTGCAAAACGCACCGACTTCTGTACAGCGTGTTTTGGAGGATCTGCCGAGTGAGAGCGTTGTGGAGGCTCCCATCGACGAAGAAGTCAACGCTTTGGCGCAGGCATATGTTGACTCCGGCGTGCTTGGGGACGCTCGAAAAGCCGACGCCATCCATGTTGCCACAGCGAGTGTGGCCCGAGCCGACCTGATCTTGAGTTGGAACTTCAAGCACATCGTCAATTTCGATCGTATCCGCCGATTCAAGGGTGTTAATCTTCAGAACGGTTACCCGGCCATCGAAATCTACAGCCCATTGGAGTTAGAATATGGCAACCAAGACTAAGAAATTCGATTGCGTGGAAATGAAGAACCGGATCCAGGCGGACATCCTCGCGGAGTATGCCGCGCAAACCCAAGACGTTTCATTTGCCGAATTCCTCCACCGCGTGGCCAAGCAGTCGCAGTTCACGGCAAAGATGCGCGACAAATTCGGCAAGCCCGGTGATGCAGTTGCACCGCGTAGCCGCGGCGGCTAAACGGTAGTAGTTCAACCCCTAGGAGAATCGACCATGTTCAAATCGTTACGCTGGTGTGCTCTTGTCCTTCTGCTCGGCTCGCTATGTTCGACTACGCAGGCCGCCGAACCCGTGCCGATCATCTTCGACACCGATATGGGCAACGACATCGACGACGCCTTGGCCCTGGGCCTGATTCATGCCCTGGAAAGTTTGGGTGAGTGCAAGCTCTTGGCGGTGACCGTCACCAAGGATCATCCGCACGCGGCCGCCTATGTCGATCTGGTCAACACGTTCTACGGCCGCGGCGAGATTCCCATCGGCACGGTCCGCGACGGAAAAACGCCCGAGGTGAGCAAGTACGCCACTCCGGTCGCCACGGCCCGGGACAACGGCCAGCCGCGATACCCGCACGACCTGACCGACGGCAGTCAGGCCCCGGAGGCTACTGCATTGCTGCGGAAAGTTCTTTCTCAACAAAAGGACGGTTCGGTGGTCATGGTGCAAGTCGGCTTCTCGACGAATCTCGCTCGACTGCTCGACTCCAAGCCGGACGACATTTGCCCGCTGGACGGCAAGGCATTGGCCAAGAAGAAGGTTCGCCTGCTGTCGATCATGGCCGGGGCGGACAGCGACGAGTTGCGAGACGCCCGCTTCAAGGAGTACAACGTCTTTATCGACATCCCTTCGGCGCGGAGGGTCTTTCACGAGTGGCCCACGCCAATCGTGGCCAGCGGGTTCGAGATTGGTCATGCGATCAAGTACCCGGCCGCCAGCATCGAGCAGGACTACAGCTACGTGAAGCATCACCCGGTGGCCGAGGGCTACACGCATTACATGAAAATGCCCTACGACCGTGAGACCTGGGACCTAACCAGCGTGCTCTACGCCGTACGGCCGGGTGAAAACTATTTCGGCCTCTCACCCGCCGGAACCGTCAAGGTAGAAGACGCCGGCTTCACCCGCTTCAAGGCCAACCCGACCGGCACGCGCCGCTTCTTGACCGTCACCCCCGAGCAGATCGCCCGAGTGAAAAAGGTCTTCATCAAGCTCTGCAGCCGGCAGCCGGATCCGCAATGAGCGGGCTTTTTTGGGAGGAAAAAAGGGGAAAGACGAAGACAAGCAGAATTTGTAAGCGTTCGTAGAGTAATGGTTTTGGACAGGATTGACAGGATTGACAGGATGTAGGGAAGAAGAGGGAAGGAAAGCCTTCGTTTTGCCTTTCAGAATATCCGTTTATTACGCGGTGACTATACTCGATCCAGGCCGGACAAACGGATCGCTTAAGCGTTAATCCTGTCCATCCTGTTATCCTGTCAAAACATCTGTCCTTCGAGTCTCCACGAACGCTTGCCCGACTTCTTTTCCCCTTTTCCTCCTTTCCCTTTTTTCCTTCGTCCCGTCCTACTCGCTAGATTGGTTTCACGTCGGCCAGCGTTTCGACCAACTGCCCGATCATTTCGGCGGTGTGGCTGGTGGTTAAGCTGATTCGCAGGCAGGCTTCGCCCTCGGGCA
>CAYYOX010000542.1:0-1366 GCA_964473065.1 uncultured Planctomycetaceae bacterium
CGCCGCTCTCGATCACCAGTCCAGCTGCCGACACCGCGTTGGTCACCACCAGCCTCGCCGCTGGAAGGTTGTCGCCGATCGCCTCCAAGAGTTTTGAAAACATGTTTTTAATGACGAGACAGAGCATGATCGCGATGGTTTCTGCCATGATCACTATTTGAACGGGGACCTTGCCGGATACTTTGTACAAGCCAAAATCCCCGAAAGGCGTGTATTCCAGAGAAACGGAGAGTTGCCCCTGGATTCTCATGGCCAGACCTCGACCGGCAATCATCACCACGAGCGTTACAATGATTGGTTGAATTCTGAATCGGGAAACGAGAATCCCATTGAAGAGGCCGCACAAGGCGGCCGCGACGATTCCACAGCCGATCGATAGAGTCAATCCAACGCCTGAAGTGTAGAGACTCGCCGAAACGGCCGCGGAGATGGCCATGATCGCTCCCACCGAGATGTCGATCCCGCCGGAAGAGATCACCAGGGTCATACCCAAGGCCACGAGCATCACGGGAAACACCTGGACGAGCGTGTTCTGCAGCGTACCGATCGATAAGAAGTTGGGGGTGATCAGCGCGATTACGGTGATCAGCGCCAGGAAGAAGACCGTGCCGCCGTGATTCCTGAAGACATTGCTTGCAGCAGTCGATGTGTTGGCGTTACTTTCCATACGACTCTTCCTGCGAGGCACTTCCATGGGCCATCATGTGCATGATCTGTTCTTCGGAAATCTCTTTTGCCGCCAGTTCGCCCACGTTGCGGCCCTCGGACAAGACCGCGATCCTGTCGCAGCAGCGAATCAACTCCTCCATTTCCGATGAGATCATCAGCACGGCCACCCCGCCGTTGGCCAGTTCATTGATGAGGTTCTCGATCTCCGCTTTCCCCCCGACATCGATCCCGCGGGTCGGTTCATCCAGGATCATCAGTATCGGGTTCTTGCACAACCATCGGGCCAAGAGGACCTTTTGTTGATTACCTCCGCTTAGTTCCTTCATCAGTTGGCGTGGGCCGGAAGTGGTGATTCGCAGCTTGTCGATGTAGGTCTCCGCAATTCGCAGTTGGGCCCTTCCGGAGAGAATGCCGGCTTGGCTCAGTTCGGGCAGGATGGCCATGGTCATGTTGTCCATGACCGACATGCTGGGAAAGATGCCTTCCTCTTTCCGGTCTTCGCTGCTGAACCCCAGCCCCAGGCGGATGGCGTCTCTGGGGCTCTTCATGTGTACGCTCTTGTTGCCGATCTCGATCTGGCCGTCGTCGGGCATTTCATCGCCGAACAGGATCCTGGCAAGTTCCGTTCGTCCGGAGCCCAGAAGCCCGGCCACCCCGAGGATTTCGCCGCTGTTGATATCAATGCTGACCTCGTTCG
>CAYYOX010000542.1:1376-4961 GCA_964473065.1 uncultured Planctomycetaceae bacterium
TATGTCCTGTATTTGTTTAGCTTCAGTAAATCATGAAAATTGAAACACTTTTCTTCTTTTCCAGGGCCGACGTGGCGTCGCGCCCGATCATCAGCGACACCATTTTCAGTTTCGTCAGGTCGCCGATGGCGTACTGCCCGACCAGGCGGCCGTCCCGCAAGATGGTCGCTCGATCACAGATTTCGAAGACCTCATCCAGCTTATGGCTGATGAAAATGATGGAGATATTCTGCTTCTTCAGGTTCTCGATCACGCGAAACAGAGTTCGCACCTCCTTTTCGCTCAAGGAGGATGTGGGCTCGTCCATCACCACGAGTTTGGCGTCAATGGAAACCGCTCTGGCGATGGCTACCATCTGCTGGGTGGCAACGCTCAGTTTGCAGAGCGGCTCGTTGATGTCGACCTCTTCGAGACCCAAGTCGCTTAGGATCTCTCCGGCGCGTTTCTCGACCGTCTTCCAGTCGATCAGCCCGCGAGTCTTCGGTTCTCTGCCGAGGAAGATGTTCTCACAGACGCTCAAATAGGGTTGCAGGTTGAGTTCCTGGTAGATGGTGCTGATTCCCGCCCGTTGGGCTTGTTCGCCGTCGGCAGCAGAGAAACGCTTCTGCTGAAAGAAGATCTCTCCGCCGTCCTTTGGGTGCATGCCCGTTAGAACTTTTATCAGCGTAGACTTGCCGGCCCCGTTTTCACCCATCAGGGCATGCACTTCGCCGTGTTTGATCAGCAGACTGACCTCGTCCAGGGCGATGACCCCAGGGAACCTCTTGCAGATCCCCTTCATTTCCAGCAGGTAGTCTTCCATAGCGAGGACTAGAATGCCGTGGAGACGTGTTGGTCGACGTTGCTTCTGTCTATGACAATGTCTTCCACTCGGATGTAAGTGGGCAGTGCCTCGCCCGCAGAGTAAGCCTCAATGGCATCGAATACCTGGTCTGCATAGTAGGGCGTCACGGAGACGATCTTGTGATAATGTCCGGCCTTGATCGCGGCGATTCCGTCTTTGGTTCCGCCGTTACCCACGACAACGATTTCACCGTTCTGGGGATTGCTACCCAATTTCCTATCCGCAGCTCGCAGGGCCCGAATGGCGCCGAGTGCATCTTCATCGAAATGGCCCACAACGGCATCGAACTCGAGGCCGGACTGAATGATGTTCTCCATCGACTTCATGGCCGTGGCCCTGTTGAAATTGCCGGGCTGAGAGGCCACGATTTTCATGTTGGGGTATTCTTCCATCTTCCTTCGGAACCCCTTGCTCATGCCGATCGTATTGCCGCCGCCTGGAGTTCCGTGTAGCTCGACCACTCGGATCTGCTGGGCATCGGCGCCAAATGCATCGTGAACCAGCTCGGCCATCTTCTCCCCGATCCACTCGAAGTCAGAATAGATCTTGGTGACATAGTCTTCGCCGGCAACGCCTTTGATGTCTCGATTGACCACCACCACCGGCACGCCGGCTTCTCTGGCAATACGCAGGGCATCGGCGGACCCCTCGCGGTCGATCGGGCCGAGAATCAAGAAATCCGGTTTCTGTGCAACGATGTCTTCTACGTCGGCGATCTGTTTTTCGAGCTTCGCTTGGGCATGGGTAACCCGAAAGTCATAACCTCTCTTCTTCGCCTCTTTCTCCAATTCAGCAGAAAACGCCAGGAACCACGGGTTCGGATCTCCCACGGATGAATAAGCGACTCGCGGGCCGGCCGATGAATCCGTCTCAGAGAGCCGAATTGACACCGCCCATGCGGCCAGTGCTGCAATGATCGCTACGAACAACAATCCCTTCTTCACGGAGATGTTCCTCTTCTATGCGTTTGTATCCTAGCGCGGCAAAGCCGCAACCAAAGTGGGAGGGTTCGGGGTTCAGCACTTGGATTCAACGTTTTGCCCCGAAATTCTGAACCCTGAACCCTAAAACCATTGCAGGCAATATGTTATGTCTGGTTGATCAGGAATCTTTGTGAAAAACTTAACAATGTTTCAGATTAGTAGTACAGCGGCGCGGCGTCAAGCGAGCGGCCGTTTCCTGGACGAAAAACGAAAAGTGGCGAGATTGGGCCACGCTGAACGAAGGCTGTTACCTGCTTCGCACCAACGTGACCGACTGGTCGGCCGAGGATCTGTGGCAGGCATACATCCAGTTGATCGAGGCCGAGGCGGCATTTCGAATCCACAAGAGCGATCTGCGGATCCGCCCCGTGTGGCATCAGAAACAGGACCGCGTGCTGGCCCACATCCTGGTCTGCTTCCTGGCCTACGTGTTGTGGAAAACCCTACATCAAATGGCCAAGGCGGGCGGCCTGGGCGACGAACCTCGCCGGATTTTTGAGGAGTTGGGCAAGATCAGCCTTGTCGACGTGGTGCTACCAACCCGCAACGGCCCGGAAATCCGCCACCGCTGCGTCCGTCGTCCGACAGATCACCAAGCGATCCCGCTGGAGCGATTGGGCTTGGTCCTTCCCCGGCAAATCACAAGTTGAAACGAAATGTAGTGAAGACTTTCAACCGCCCACCCCGTAAAACAAGGACAAAACACCGCTAACTGGCGAACTTGGGGTAGGCGGCGGTCGTTGCGGACAGACCGGAGAAAACACACGAAAAGCTTGCACAACAAGGCGCCATCTGCCACAATGGATAATTGGGTGTCTGCACGGTTTAAGATACCCCGAACTATCCCCAGCAGAGAATTCCACGCATGATGGCGCCTCGAAGATCTTATCGCAACCGATCCAAGCCGGGTACTGCAAGCCGGCTCGCGTTTGAACGACTCGAGCCGCGATTGGTGCTGGACGGCTCCTCGCTGGTTATCTCCGAGTTGATGGCCGACAATAACGGGCCGCTGCTGGATGAAAACAGTGACTCGTCCGATTGGGTGGAACTTTACAACCCGACCGCTGGGCCGGTCGACTTGGACGGCTGGTATCTGACCGACGATGACGACAACCTGACCCAGTGGCAGTTTCCCGACATCACGCTTGCCCGGGATGAACACCTCGTGGTCTTCGCCTCGGGCAAGGACCGCAGCGTTGTCGGCAGCGAGTTGCACACCAACTTCCAGCTTGACAGCGACGGTGAGTACTTGGCCCTAATCGATTCGGACGGCGCCACGGTCGTCCATGAGTTCGCGCCGGAGTTTCCCAAGCAGTTTACCGACATTTCATACGGTATAGGATACGACGCGGCCAACTTTGGCGTGCCCGGCGGGGAAAGCCTGAAGTATCTCGTCCCGGCCGACGGTTCCTTGGGCGATGACTGGACCGAGCTGGGCCATGACGACTCGGCCTGGACCACTTACGCCCAATCGGCCGGCATACTGATTACCGAAGCCGGCACGGGAACGCCCGACGCCGTCGAGTTGCAAAACGTCTCAAGCGACGCTATCGACACGACCGGGTGGGTCATGGCGGCCAATAATGCGGCCAGCTACGATATCAA
Organism: uncultured Planctomycetaceae bacterium; assembly: GCA_964473065.1. GTDB lineage: Bacteria > Planctomycetota > Planctomycetia > Pirellulales > Thermoguttaceae > CAYYOX01. Next base: position 4,809 of record CAYYOX010000542.1, read on the forward strand.
CGACGTTCACTCGCCGTTGTGGACCTTTCCCGCTTCGGTGGCCCCGGGTGAGTTGATCTATCGGCCCGACACGACCATAGACAACATCTTCTGGCGCGCCTCCCAGGAAGGCTGGGTGATGATTCTCGACCAAAACGGCGCAGTGGTCGACTT
>CAYYOX010000543.1:0-4940 GCA_964473065.1 uncultured Planctomycetaceae bacterium
CGTCATGCGGGCAGGCCGGGCCTGGCGATCGGCAACAGCATTTCGACGGCCGGCACGTCGATAGGCACGCTCGCGGCCAGCGGCGCGCAGTTCGGCCTGCGACCGTCGGACGGCTGGCTGGTGGGGGCGCTGGCTGAGATGAAGTACAACATGGGCGCGCTGACCAAGGCGGCCTACCTCGGCAGTTGGGGCGCGAACATCTGCGGAGAGTCCGGCGTGCTGGTGGGCGGCTACGGCGGCGGACCGGCGGAAATCGCCATGCTCAACGCCGCCTACGTCCTCATCGGCCGGCTGGTGCTGAACTGCGACTACCACCTGGTCTTCCCCGTGCACGTGGTGCGCGGGTGCTCGACACCGCGCGACTGCATCTGGCCCACGGCCGTCAGTTGCCAGGCCATCAGCCGCAACACCAGGGAACTCGTCTGGTCGCTGGGCTACATTGCGGCCGGGCCGATGACCAAGCAGTTCTTCTACGAGTCGGCAGCCTACGTGGCCGCGGTCATCTCCTCCGGCCTCAGCGCCCAGACGTGTCATCCGGCCCGCGCCGTGTTAAGCGACCATGTCACGCCGATGGAAATCCGCGGGTCGGTGGAAATCAATCAGGCGTGTGTCGGCATGACGCGTGTCGAGGCCAATCAACTGGTGAAGCAATTGCTGCCGAAATACGAAGACCACCTGACCGACGCACCGGCGGGCAAGAGGTACCAGGATTGTTACGACGTCGACACCGGCGAGCCCTCCGGGCAATACGTCGAGCTTTATGCCGAGGTGAAAGAGGAACTTGCAGGCATGGGGATCGGGTTCTGAAGGATGGGGTGGTTAATAGATTCAGCGTGGGTTTTGTGAATATCGAATATCGAACAAGGAATGTCGAAGGAAGAAGGCGATATTTGTCGCAAAGTAGATTGAAGTTGCCAGCGCAAGGTGACACCGACGACGGCGAACCTTCGTCATTCTCTATTCCTTGTTCGATATTCGATATTCCGTCCCCGAAACACAAAGGAAACGGCTCGTGGACGACGATATCCCTTATCTCTTATTGACTCCCGGCCCGCTGACCACTTCGAAAACGGTCAAACGTGTGATGATGCAGGACTACTGCACCTGGGACGACGAATACAATCGGATCGTGACCGACATTCGCGGTCGATTGGTCCGGCTGGCCGAGGGCGGCGATGATTATACGTCGATCTTGATGCAAGGCAGCGGGACGGTCGCCGTCGAAGCCACGCTCGGCTCGGTGATCGCCCCCGAGGGCAAAGTGCTCATCGTCGACAACGGCGCGTACGGCCGCCGGATCGTCCAGATCGCCGCGCGGCTGCGGATCGATCATACGGTGCTACAGCAGCCGGAGGTCGAGCCGGCCGATTTGGGCCGCTTGGAAGAGATGCTTACCGCGGATCCCGCGATCACTCACGTGGCGATGGTCCACTGCGAGACGACCACCGGGCTGCTCAACCCGGCCGAAGAAGTGGGCGCCTTGGCACGCAAGTTCGGCAAGATCTACATCCTCGACGCGATGTCCTCTTTCGGCGGCGTGCCCATGACGACCGAAGGTGTCGGCGCCCATTACCTGATTTCCTCGGCCAACAAGTGCATTCAAGGGGTGCCCGGGTTCGGCTTCGTGATTGCCCATCGACCGACGTTCGAGACGACCGAAGGCTGGGCCCGATCGTTGAGCCTGGACCTTTTCGATCAGTGGCAGACGATGGAAGCCGGGCGCGGCAAGTGGCGTTACACGTCACCCACGCACACGGTCCGCGCGTTCGCCCAAGCGCTGAACGAGTTGGACGAAGAAGGCGGGGTTGAAGCGCGATCGGAACGTTACGCCGAGAACCATCGCCTGTTGGTCGAAGGAATGGAGCAGATCGGTCTTCGCACGCTGATTGTGCCGCAGTATCAGTCGCACATCATTACGGCCTTTCTCTATCCTGACGATCCGAAGTTCACTTTCCCGGCCTTCTACGACGCCATGAAGGCTCGGCGATTCGTGCTGTATCCCGGCAAAGTGAGCCACGCCGACACGTTCCGCATCGGCATGATCGGGCACGTCTTTCCCGACGATATCCGCCAATTGCTGGATTGTATTGGCGAAGCTCTGGCCGAGTTGGGGTTCAGGGTTCAGCACTTGGATTCTACGTCTTCCCGAGATTCTGAACCCTGAACCCCGAACCCTCCTGTTTTGGTTGCGGCTCTGCCGCGTTAGCTGACACCACGATAACAAACGGAGACCGATTGGGATGACTACCGACAACAGCGGACTGCGAATCAGGTACTTCTCGGACGATCAGGTCCAGAAAATACACACCGGCGCGATGGAGCTTCTTGAAGACCATGGCTTCGCCGTGGAACATCGCGGCGCCTTGGAGATACTCTCCGATCACGGCGCCGAGGTGGATTTCGACAAACAGGTGGTCCGCGTCAAACCGGATCTGGTCGAAAAGTGTATGGGCTCGACGCTCAGTCGGTTCCGGCTGGGCGCCAGAGACCCTCAGCGGGCCGTTACCGTGGAGACCGCCCCCAAGATTCCCGTGACCAGAAACGGCGGCGGGGTTGATCGGATCATTGATATCGAGACGGGTGAGTTTCGCGACATGCAGCTCGACGACACGGCGGCCCTGTTCCGGCTGTTCGACGCGCTGGATTGCATCGACGTCGTCTCGCCGCTCTATCCGCTGGACGTACCCGAAGCGGTTAGGGATCTGGTCGTGCTGCAGACGCTGTTTCAGAACACGTCGAAGCACGTCAATATCCGCACCTTCAGCAAGAAGAATCTCGAGGTGCTCGTGAAGATGGGCCAACTGGTCGCCGGGGGAGCGGACGAGTTCCGCCAGAACCCCGTTTTCAGCCTGTTCGATTCGCCTTTGAGCCCGTTGAAGTTCCCCGAGTTGACCGTGGACGTTTTCCTGACGGCCGGCAAGTACGGCATCCCGTTGTACATGGCCAATCTACCCATCGCCGGCGGAACGGGTCCGTTCACCTTGGCCGGCATGGTGCAGTTGTTGCACACGGAACTGCTGGCCAGCGTGGTGCTTTGTCAGACCGCCCATCCCGGCGCGCCGATGTTGCTGCACCCGCTGGCGATGACCATGGATTGGCAAACGCTGCTGGGTCTGAGCGGGTCGATCGAGGCGACGATGATCACTGCCGGCAGCATCCAGGTGTGCAACGAGATTTTCGACATGCCGGTCGACGTACACGGCCCCTGGTCGGACACGTACATTGCCGACAGCCAATCGATGCTCGAACGAACGTTCCAGACGCTGCTGCCGGCCCAGGCGGGCGCGGCCAGCATTGCCGGCTTCGGCGACCTGCAGGCCGGAATGGCCTTCTGCCCCATCCAGCTCGGGATCGACGAGGAGCTGATCGGATTCACCTTCAAAGCGATGGAAGGCATTCCGGTGGACGACGACCGGCTGCCGGTCGAGGCCATCCGCCGGGTAGGCTTCGGCGGGAACTTCATGACCGACGAGACCACCACCAAGTACCTTCGGACCGACTACTACCAACCCAAGACGCTCAACCGCCTCTCGCGCGAGGAGTGGACCAAAGCCGGCCGCCAGGACATCAACGCCCGGGCCAAACAGCGTGTCAAGCAACTCATCGCGACCCATCAACCGACGCCGCTGGACGACGGCCTGGCCAAGGAGCTCGACGCGTTGGTCAACTGTGTGCAGTAAGGACCAACAAAGGAGACGGTCGTGGAAGAAATCCGCAAGAGAAGAGTGCTGAAGTCGACAGGGCTCGCCTGGTGGCAAATCCGCGCATTCTTCAGTGCGGGGATCCTCTACCTGTTCTACTATTTCTGCAAGTACAACCTCAGCGCCGCGACGCCCGACATTCAGGAGAAGTTCGAGTTTTCCAGCGAGACGTTCGGCTGGACCGTGACCGTCTTTGCGTTGGTGTATGCCTTCGGCCAGTTCGTCAACGGTTTTCTGGGCGACCGGTATGGGCCCAAGCCGATTCTGATCATCGGCGCCGTCGGGGGTGTCGTCGTCAGCCTGATATTCGGCGTCGGCGACCATATTGCCGCCTTGATTGGCATGCCGGTGATCACGTTCTTCGTTATTTGCTGGGCCATCAACGGGTATTTTTCGTCGATGGGTTGGGCGCCCGTATGTCGAGTCATCTACAACTGGTTCCCCGAGAATCGCTGGGGGATGTGGATGGGGTGGGCCAACTTCCTCTGCTACTTCGGCGCCTTCATGATCTATCCCATTGCCACGACCGTGGTCAAACATTGGGGATGGCGGGCCGCATTCTTCGTTTCGCCCGCTTGTCTGGCGGCAATGGTCATCGCGTTCATTTTCTTGGGAAGGGGTTCTCCTGCGGACGCCGGGCTTCAGACGGACTGGGACCCGCAAGACCCCGAAGAACCCGCCCGCCGAATCGGCGCCCGGGAGTACTGGACCGCCTTTACCAACCCCCAGATGAACCTGGCCAATCTGTGTGGCATCGGCATGAATTTCGTGCGCTGGGGATTGCTTTCCTGGGGTGTGAAAATCTTTGCCGCGCCCCTCGATGAAGGAGGGTTCGGGCTGGATCTGGTGACGGCCGGCTGGGTCACCGCAATGGCCAGTCTCGGCGGCGCGGGTTTCTCGCTCGTGTTGGGCCTGGTATCCGACCGTGTCTTCAAGGGAATTCGATGGCAAACCGTCTCCATCGCTTGCCTGCTAAGCAGTGGGGCCATCTTCTTCATTGCTCAGGGGCCGCCGATCTTGTCGATGTCGCTGATGGGTATCTCCCTGGGCGTGCCGCTGCTGCTGGTCACCATGTTTATCGGCGGCGGGTTGATCCAGGCGGCTCAGACGCCGCTGTTCGACCTTCCCGGCGACATCCTCGGCAAGGAACTCGGCGGCACGGGAGCCGGGATCATGGACGGCTGGAGGTACATCGGCGCGGCGGTCTCGGGCGCCTACCTCGGGTCGGTCCTCCACCAG
>CAYYOX010000544.1:0-4939 GCA_964473065.1 uncultured Planctomycetaceae bacterium
CGCTTGGCACCCGCGTGATCGCCTCGACGGTCAGATGCTCGCCGCGTCGGGCGGTTCGAGCCTGCACGTTGTGCGAGAAGCCGACGTTCTGCGGCGCGTGCTCGGCGTCCCAGATGAGTTGCTCGGCCAAGGCGTGCTTCGGGTTGAAGTGCAGATCGGCGAAGAGGCCTTCCTCCTTGCGGGCTTGAACGTTGCGGATCGTGCCGAGCCGATCCTGATAGTCGCGCGGCCCGGTCGGATTGCCCTGGGGATGATTGACGTTCACCTTGGCTTCTTCATACAGTGCGGCGGCCTGGGCAAGCGTTTCGGGCGGATAAATGCGGCCATTTCGGGAAGTCGGCCCGAGGATCTTCACTCCTCGGATCACACCTGCCCGGGCGTCGACCCGCACTGGCACACCGCGCGAGTCGCAGAACTCTTGGAGCGTTTCGGTCATCGCGATTCCTTTTCTGTTAGGTTTCAAGAACGAAAAAAGCCCGCGGTGAACCTTGGCGGTTCACAGCGGGCTCTTGCAGATACCTGTCGGTCGACAAGCTCTACCGGATACCGGCAAACTCTATCGTGTCGTGTCTATCGTTCGATGCGTTCGATGCGTCGGCGGATGTGTTGGATCGTTCCGTCTTGCACGCTCAGTTCGACGGCGGCCGTGCCGAAGAAACCGCGTTGCAGGGATTCGGCCAGCATCTCGGCCAGGAGCGTCTCCAGCCGAGCCACTTTCTTTCGATTTCCCTGCGATTGCTCGTGCGTCGTCATGGAGGGCAAAGATACGGCATCGGCCCCCGGTTTGCAAGGTTTCTTTTTGGCCACCCACGACCGGCGGTTTCCCCGGACCGTTTACGGCCGGCAGTACGAGAGTGCCAGCAGGACGTAGCCGGTGACCAGGGCCGGGTCGCCTTCTAGCCAGCGAGAGTTTTCGTTGATCCAGGACCCGTCGGGCTGTTGACGACGGAAGAGTTCCTGGCGAAGGTCGCGGCGCCAGTCGTGCTTGACGCCGTTGTCGTCTTCGACGACATCCGCGCCGACCACGTCGAGCGTCTTGGCAAACACGTGATAGTAGTAGTACAACCCCGCATCGCCCATGCCCGGGTTGCTGTCCAAGTCATAATGCTTGCTGATCCATTTCAGGGCGGCCTTGACGCGCGGATCGTCGGGCTCGACGCCGGCGTAGATCATGCTCTTCAGGCCGGCATAGGTCATCGACCCGTAGCTTCGCAACCCGCCGCCGGGCGTTTCGCCGGCCTGACTGGACCCGCCGGCGGCCACCGTGTAATAGAACCCGCCGTCGGGATTCTTGGCGGAGAACTCGCTCGTGTTGTGTTCGGTTTCGAGGTTCTGGCATCGCGAGACGAAGATCAGCGCCTTCTTGATCGCTTCGTCGTCAGGCCCGTTGCCGGCGGCGGTCAAGGCATCGAGCAGGAAATTCGTGTTCGACAGATCGGGTCGCTTGTGTTTTCCGTAGCCGGCCCCGCCATAGCTGAGACTCTCCCGGGAGTGACCGTCGTCTTCGTCCCATTGGATGCCCTTGAGAAATCGATCGGCGGCAGCGATCTGCTGGTCGTATCGACCGTCGCGATTGGCCTCGGCGAAGCACAAGACGGCCAGACTGGTTTCGTAGTTGCGGTAGAAGTTATCGCGGTTGTAGATCCCGCCGTCTTTCTGAATGAAGCCTTCGAGATACTTCAGGCTCTTGGCCACCAAGGGGTCATCGACCGATCGGCCATGGCGCAAGATGCCGGTGGTCACCACGGCCGTCACCCCCGGTCCGGCATGTGCGGCATAGGAACCGTCGGGCGCCTGGGCGGTGGTCTGCAAATAGCGGATCGCCCGATCGACCGTCTGGCCGAATGTCTTCGTTTCGGCCGCAGACGCCGAAGCGGTCGCAACCGCCAAGATTACCAAAATACCAAGAGTCCATCGCTTCAAAGTCATGCTCATCTCCGTTGTCGTGTTGCCCCAAGATTGTTCCGCGGCAAGGGGTCGGATTATTCCCTGCTTCGCAGAAGCATTTTGTAGGAGGCGACTCCCGTCGCCGACAGCTTTGTGTTGCCGACGGCAAGGGAGAATCGGCGACGGGAGTCGCCTCCTACAAGAAGCTGCCGCCATCGAATTATACGCCGCGAAAGCCAGCAGGGATCATGGCATTAGGGCACCACGGCCAAGATCTCGTCTTCGCTCATGATGAGCAGTTCTTCGCCATCGACCAAGATATCGGCGCCGGCGTAGCTGGAAAACAGGACGCGATCACCCTCGCTGACCTGGTGGGGGCTGCGGGTTCCGTCGGCCAACAGACGCCCGTCGCCGACGGACAAGACGCGTCCTTGCTGGGGTTTTTCTTGGGCCGTATCGGGCAGAATGATCCCGCCGGAGGTCGTTTCCTCCGCTTCCAGCCGCTTCACCACCACTTTTTCGCCTAGAGGAACCACTTTCATGGCCGTTCGACTCCACAGTAAGAGAAAATCCAAGTATTCAAAGTGCAATCCCGTATTCTCGCGCGCCCCGCGGGGGGAAACAAGGGCCAATGGCAAGATCACGACATAAAACGGCCGAGTGAAATAGGCCCGTTCGGGCTGTATGTCGTGACCCGAAATGGTGATTTGCAGAATCTATAGAATAGAGTAGACAGACGGGATCGCAATGAGGATCTGCAGCGACCGACCCGCCCGACCATGATCGACTCTTGCCGCCGAGCCTTCCCGCCGGCCGGCGGCACGGGCAACATGGAAAGACAGCAACGTGGAAAGATACTGTCCGGTTCGGAGTCGATTTATTGGCTTGTTGCGGCCGCCGTGAAGCGCCAGTGGGTGGAAGATCGGTGCCAGGAGTCCTTTCGAAAGGAGTCAGGACACAGGGCAATTGACCCAGCCGATCCGAAACGGCACGCCCGGGAATCGTCCCCGGCAGACGCTTCGGCGGCCTGAAGCGGGTGATCGCGAGAACCGACAAGCAACCAACCGCAGCAGACACCTTTCAACAGATCCCCATTGCACCCAAGCCGCCTCCTCACGCTCGTGGGGAGGCGGCGTTTTTTTGGACCGCGAGACCCCATGATCGACACCCCGCCGCTCCTGGAAGCCCGAAACATCGCGCGACGTCATCCCGACGGTCGGCAATGGCTGCTCGAGGACGTGTCGTTGCGGCTCGCGGCGGGACAGCGGCTGGCGGTCACCGGACCTGCCGGGTCGGGAAAGACACTCTTGTTGCGGGCCATCGTGTTGCTCGATCCGTTGCAGACCGGGCAGATCCTCTTCGAGGGTCGCCGCATGGCACGCGACGAGATCCCGCGCTTCCGCCGATCGGTTGTCTACCTGCATCAGCGGCCCGCCCTGTTTGATCAACGGGTGGAAGACGTGCTGCGTAGGCCCTTTTCTCTGGCAGTTCATCGCCAGCGTGCGTTCGACAAGGATCGGATCGTTCGATGGCTTGGCGTGTTGGGTCGGAAGGCCTCGTTCCTTGCCAAGCGAACGGGCGACCTCTCCGGCGGCGAGGCCCAGATCGTGGCGCTGCTGCGTGCGTTGCAACTCGATCCGCGCGTCTTGCTGTTGGACGAGCCGACCGCCTCGCTGGACCGACAAACGAGTCGGGCCGTGGAAGGATTGCTCGACGGTTGGATGGCGGAATCACCCGACGCGCGGGCCATGGTTTGGGTGACCCACGACCGCGAGCAAGCGCAGCACGTTGCCGAAACGACGCTCCACATCGAGCACGGGAGGATTTGCGATGTCAGTTGAACCGCTCGGCGTGAGCCAATTGGACATGGCCGCCTCGTTGATCGTCCTAAGCGGGCTGGTCTCGCTGCTGTTGCAGCTTGGCCTCGAGAGAAAACTGGCCCTGGCTGCGGTCCGTACGGTCGTGCAACTGCTGTTGATCGGACTCGTCTTGCAATGGATCTTTCATACCGACCGCTGGTACGTCGTCTTGGGTCTGATGTCGGCCATGACGCTGATCGCCGGGCTCTCGGCCGTCGGGCGAGCCGGGCGATTGTATCGAGGGATCCACCTCGATGCGATCGTTTCGATGTGGGCCAGCTCGTGGTTGATTACCGCCGTGGCCCTGTTCGCAATCGTCCAGGTTCAACCCTGGTATCAGCCGCGATACGCCATCCCGCTGCTGGGGATGATCCTGGGCAACACGCTCAACGGCATTTCCCTGGGGCTGGATCGACTGGGCGAGGAACTCCACTCCCGACGCGATCGGATCGAGACGCTCTTGGCACTGGGCGCCACGCGTTGGGAAGCCGCTCGCGAGGCGGTGCAGCAGGCGGTCCGCACGGGCATGATCCCCATCATCAACTCGATGATGGTCGTGGGGCTGGTTAGCCTACCGGGCATGATGACGGGCCAACTTCTGGCCGGCGCGCCGCCCATGCAGGCCGTCCGCTACCAGATCGTGATCATGTTCCTAATCGCCGCCGGAACCTCGCTGGGCACCGTCGGCGTGGTGCTATTGGGCTACCGCCGGCTGTTTACGCCCGATCATCAGTTCCTGCCGGAAAAGCTCTCAAGACGATGATCACCGCCGTGGCGGCGGCTGGACGGCCCGGCACGAATTCTTACTTCGGCGCCGCACCTGCCATAGCGTCGATCTCTTCCAGCTTCAGGCGCACGCTGACGATGTAGGGCGACTCGCCTGGAGTCCAATGACCGTAGGTGGTCGTAACGACCGTGCCGTCGGGCAGGACTTCCACGCCCGGATAGGCGCAGTCGGCCCCGCGATGATTGTCCATCAGCCGGATACGATATTGGCCCTCGCGACCTTCGACCATGTCCGCATACGTTCCCACCCAGGCGCCCCAGTCGCCCTTGGTGGGGCTTTCGTGCGTCGTGTCGCGGAGACTGATCACCAGCCGACCGGCCGGAACGTAGCGACACGGATGCCCGTCGCCGGTCCACGCGGCGGGCCGCTCCCCCGGCGCGAGCCCCGTGTCGACTCCCTCCTCGCG
>CAYYOX010000545.1:0-4925 GCA_964473065.1 uncultured Planctomycetaceae bacterium
GTTTTGTAATGCGGAGGCATCCGTGCACTTCCTTGGTATTTTTGCTCAACCCGACCCGGGCGTTGTGACGATAATTGAAACGGGTTGGTAGGTTCTTGGTTTGGCGGCGTGTATAGTTGTTTTGGGTTGCCGTGCTGGCGACCGCTAAGCGGATTCGTTTAGGAGGAGACGTTGGTGCCGGCGATGAGTTCGGCTACTCGGACGCAAAAGTTGTCGTTAAGCACGAGGACCTCGCCTCGCGCGACGAGGCGTCCGTTGATGAAGACGTCGACCGGATCGCCGGCCAGTTTATCCAGGGGGACGACAGATCCCTTGCGGAGCTTCAACACATCTTCGAGGTACATGTGAGTTCGCCCCAACTCGATTTTCAGGTCCAACTCGACATCGCGGACCAAATCGAGGGTCGCATTTTCGGTGGACGCAGGAGTACCGGAGAACTCCTCCAGCCGAAATGAGGCAACTCCGTGAGGCAGATCCTCGTCGTTGCCCGAGCTAATCGACTCCAAAGCGCGTTCGGCTTGGTTGAGTAAGTATTCCACGTCATCCTGCGGCATTGTGCCGTCGGCGGGTGTCGACCCCGAAGGCGTTTCCGTTTTCGGCGTCGGCGCGGACTCGACTTCTTCGTTGACGGGTTCGTCGCCTTTGGCTTGGTTGAGTAGTTTCTCGATGTCGTTTTGCCCCAGCAGCTTGTCGTCGTCCTCGGCCACCGGCGGCGCCACGGCGGACGAATCTCCGCCCACGGCCTCGGCAAGTTCCGATTCGGTGATTTCGGGCGCGTCGCCGGCATTTTCGGCGGCTTCCGCGGCAGGCTCATCGCCAGCCTCGGCCGCGGGCGGTGTCTCGGCAGCGGGCGAATCCTTTTCGCCACCGCCAGCAGGCCCCTTATTGAGCAACTGCTCGATTTCGTCCTGTCCCATCAAGTTGTCGTCAGCCATCGGAATCCGTTCCTGATTAGGCTATGGTTTTGGCCCTGCGGGGCTATTGTTCGACGTAAGAAAACTGGCTGATGATGATCGATTTTATGAGCTGTTTTCCAACCGTCTTGTTCACTTTATCCAAGAGTTTGCGTTTGATCAGGCCGAGGTCCGGATCGGCCAGGTCCTGCGCGTTGGCCCCGCGAATCACGACGATCATCTGCTCGTTTAATCGCTGGGCATTGGCATCTTTTAGGTCAATGAATTCCGCCTCATCATCTTCATGAATCGTCCCCCAGAGGTGGAACGTAATCCGCATGGTGGTTTGGGAAATAGGTTGGAAGGCCGTCACATCGAACTCACCCAAGTCGATCTCGAAGTGGTTCAGGAGATCTGCTTCCGTCAGTTCCTCGTCTTCGCCGGATGCCTTGTCCGTTGGGTCTTCGCCGCTGATCACTTCCTCCACCATGGCCTGCGTCTGGGAGGCGTCCGGCAGCAGCACATAGGCCGCCGCGCATTCAGCGGCGATCACACCCACCACAAATAGGGGGATCATGATCTTCGACAGGATCGAAGGCCCGGATTCCGGCTCCGTTTCTGGAGCGTCTTCGTTCGGATTGAGTTCTTCTTCAGCCATGGCAACGTCTCTCGCTAGCTACCGACCCCCGCCGCAGCGGGGTATTTATCTGCAATTCTTTGGGTTGCGAATACTTGCAACCTTCCCAGTTTAAGTCTAGGTCACTTTTTTCGGTTCGTCACGGGCCCCGGACGGGAGAAATCCGCTGGCGTCGCTCCTCGGAAGTTCCCGAGGATTCCTCAGCGAGCTGATCCAAGAGCACAATTTCCACGCGAGAGTTCTCTTTTTCCAACAGGGGGTCGTTGCCGATGTGTTTTGGCTCGTTGTCGGCGGCCTGATGCAGGCCGATTCGGTTGGAATTGATCCCCAGCTTGACCAGATAATCCTTGACCTTTACGCACCGGGCGTAGGCCAATTCGTGAAGATCCTCGTGAGGACTGTTCGGCGGAAGGGGTCGCGACGAAGTATGGCCGCTGATCTTGATCTTCTGCAGTCTTCCTCCGACTTGATGTGCCGCGGCCTCGAGCAAGCGTTCGTGTTTTTTCGTTAGTTTGGCGGATCCGAATTCGAACAGGATCGCGGCGCCGACGGTCACCTGTTGCCCGGCCCGAATGGACTTTACGCGCGGGTAGTCGCCCACGGGCGCTTTGACCTTGTCGCCGCCATTCATGGTGCTGAGCCTTCGGGCACGTCCCATGGAGGCGAGTTTCGCAATGGCCGCGTTTCGAGGTCGAGCAAGGCCCGGGACCAGACTGGCCCTCGACATCTCGTGTCCAAACTGTCGGCGCATGGATTCCATCACCGCCTGAAAGAGTTGTTCCTCTTTGACTTCACTCATCGAAACCAGCATGATAAAGAAGGTCAGCAACAGCGACATCATGTCGCCGAAGGTCACGATCCACTCGGGTATTTCAGCCTTTTCTTCTTCCGGGAGCGCCATGGGATCAGGCGGCCTCCTTTTCCGCGGATCGGAGCTTAGGCGGTACGAACGTGTTGAGTTTTTGCTCGATCACCCGGGGATTATCGCCCGACTGAATCCCCATGATTCCCCGAACGACGATTTCGCGCACCATCATTTCGTGTTTGCTGATAAACATCAACTTCTCGGCAAACGGCAAAAAGACCAGATTCGAGATGACCGCGCCGTAGAGCGTGGTAATCAGGGCCACGGCCATTCCGGGTCCAATCGCCGCGGGGTCGTCCATGTTTCCCAGCATGATGATTAACCCCATTAGGGTTCCAACCATTCCAAACGCGGGCGCGAAACGCCCCATTTGAGCAACGACCTCTTTCCCATTTCTGTGGCGACCACTCACGGCGTCCATTTCGGTGCGCATGATATCTTCGATGACCTCGGGGCGCGTGCCGTCCACAGCCATTTGGATTCCGAGGATCACGAACGGGTCGGTGACTTCCTCGATCCGGTTTTCCAAGGCCAGCAGGCCGTCGCGCCGGGCCGTTTCGGCCAACGACACGATCAACGCGATCAGTTCACTGAAGCTCTCTTGCTTGTTGAAGAAGATGTTCTTGACCACGCTGAAAAGTGCTAGAAAGCTTTTCAGGGGGAAACAGATCAGCACGGCGCAGACCGACCCTCCGATGACCACCATCATCGAGGGGTAGTCGACAAATGCTGCGAACGAAGAACCCGGCGCAATCGCGATCGCCATCACCAACAGCGCCGCGCCGAGCAGCAAGCCGACTATACTGGCAATATCCATCGATCAGGGTTTCCTCATTCCAATACGGATTGACAATCTTATTAAGGTTCCATGTTCTCAGGGGTCACGCGCCGCGAGGGCGAAGGGATCAAGTGTTTCGCCTGCTGATAGGTAACCGCTCGCCGCAGGACCTCGTCCATCGATTCGGTCACCACCACCCGTTCGTCGCCGATCAGCGTAACGAACGTATCGGGTCGGGCCTCCACGTAGCGGATCATGTCGGCATTGAGAATAAACGCTTCTCCATCGAGTCGCGTCAGCTTAATCATGATCGAACGCTCTTTCCTGCAAACACCGCAAGCACTCACGGGATTGCTTAGCCACGGATGAAACACGGATTAAGTTCAGGAAGCACAAAGACCGACTCTTCGCGTTGTTTGCCTTCGGTCACACCTGATCACTCTCGCCCGTATTGCTCTTTGGTAAACTCTCTCCGCGAAACTATAATCCAGAACACGGCTTTAATGATCTGCCTGGTAATCCCCTCATATTGAACATCGATTCTCTCTCTTCATCCGTGGCTCTAAATCCTATCGTGGCGAATGAAGCCGCGGACAGTTACCAAAAACCTTATCGACGAAGCATCAATAACTCGTCGAGCATCTGCTGCACGGTGGTGATTACGCGCGTGTTGCCGCGATACATGGTCGAGGCCAGGATCAGATCGATCAAGTTGGACCCGATGTCGGTGTTCGACAGTTCGACGGCCCCGGAAATCACGGTTCCGATCCCCTGCGCGCCCGGATCTCCGGTCAACGGGAGTCCCGAGTTCACACCGGTGGAATACATATTTTCGCCCCGTTGTTCGAGCCCATTGGGGTTGGCGAAACGGGCAAGTTGGATTTGCCCCAGATCGCGGACCACGCCGTTGCTGAACACGCCGCGAACGGACCCGTCCTCACCGACGATAAAGCTGGTCAACTCGCCGGCGCCCGACCCGTCTTGACGCGCCACTTGCAGAGTGCTGCGATCGGTCTGCAGACCGGAGAGTTGGGAAAAATCCAACTCGAACTCCAAAGGCGAGGCGGCGGCTACCTGCATTCGGTCGATCGCGACGGTCGAGTCGGTCGAGGAGACGAAGTTTCCTTCCCCGTCGAACGTAAGCAGGCCGGTTCCCACGTTAATCCCCACGCCGGTCGTGGGGCTGTTATCCGACGACTCGGCAAACCAGCGATAGGTGGTCGAACTACTGGTCTTCGATTCGAGCACGGTGGTCAACCGCACGCGCAACGGGCTCCCCAACGCATCGTAGGCGATCAAGTCGGCCACGGCGCTTTCTCCCGCGGCCGATTGAGTAGAGCCAAACGGTATGGCAACGTTTTCGGTCCCGGCGGCCGTCGTCAGTTGTAGACCGGATAGCCCGATATCGATTGCATTGAGCGTACCGTTGTTTCCGATGAATCGGAGTTGCCCTCCGATAACCGACCCACCCGGGTTCGATCCGGAACCGGCGTCTCCCGGAACGGGGTTGCCGGCATCGGGTCCCGGCACGCTTTGGATCCCCATGGCCGCTTCCATGAAGTTGATCAATTCCACGACGGTGCTGGTGGCCGTAATCGTCATCTCTTTCGTTGCCAACTTGCGACCGCCTTTGCGTCCGGTAAATGAGAGCGTACCCTCTTCGAACAGCTGCGAGTAGGTGGCCCCGTCGCGACGCCAAACGTCGGTCAACAGCGTTGCTACGCCGATTTTCGGGCCGTCCAGATCGACCGT
>CAYYOX010000546.1:0-4918 GCA_964473065.1 uncultured Planctomycetaceae bacterium
CAGGTGGGACCAAATTCGGCGCCGCCCCCGGTCCGTTTTGAACGCCTATCTCCACCCCGTTCACGGATTCAGTAATCGTTGATCCTCTTCATTGTCCGCCATATGATTCCCTGCTTATTGCGCCTGTCGTAACTGAAAGTGCGTTGCAGGTATGGAATTGTTGGACAGTTTCGTAGCTCGCTCTCGTCAATGGATACCGTAATCAGGGCACCATCCATCACGACTCTACCTACTTGCTTCGTATCCACTCGACCGCACAAATGGAACTCCCGTCCGTCGAGTAAGCGGAAATGCTCACCATTGTTAAGACGTGTCTTCATCACGATTCTCCTGGGTTGGTTATCCTACTACCATTGTCGCGACCGTGAAGAAAAACGAAACCCCCACAGTGGAACCAACGTGGGGGTTCCACTCCCCGCCGATTCGATCCTTTCCGACATCGGTGCCGACACAGTCTTTCGGAATGAGGCAGGGAAGAAGAACGGCAGTCCGTTCCCCTTGTCATCATCGCCGCTGGCCGTGAGAATAGCATTAGCGGACCTGGGAATCAAGAAGGGTAGCCTTCCCATCTTTTCGAGCCTAGCTTGAACTCTTCGCAGGTCGTAGTCCTACCCTCACGGACTGGATAAGTGCTTCTTTCGCCTTTCGTGAGAGGGCTTTGATCGCCAACTCTCGCTTCAACGCCATGCTCCGATTCGGCTGCTCTTCCTGATATTCGAGCCTGACGGGTAATCGGCTTCGTGTGTAGCGTGAAGCCGTGCCTGCGTTGTGTTGCTCGAGTCGCCGGTCCACATCTTTGGCAATACCCGTATAGAGTGAGCCATCAGCACATCGCAGGATGTAAACAAACCACTGTTCGGATATTTGCTTCATCCGCTTCAACACAGCAACTTGGTTGGCCGTGGCGACGACTGCTGACTCGGTTGCGGCGCTGACAGACAAACCGAATCTCACCAGACATGGTGGGCTGCCCCCGAATCCTCGATTCACTCAGTGAAGTAGCCCCCGAATCCTCGATTCACTCATTGAAGTAGATTGACACGACGGACGCGAAAGTCAATGGTCTTGGTGCGTACACTCCGAACCTCAAGAGCGGATATCGTAACAGAAAACAGTCTCCTTGAATCGCAGATAGAGTCTGCCGTTGCAGATGACGGGGTGTGCCCAGATGTCTTTCCCTTCCGCGATTCGAAAGCTGCCTACGGTTTCGAATTTGCCCTCGGTTGGCTTCTGCAACGTCATCATTCCTTGCTCGGTCAAGCAGTAGAAGCGGCCGTCCGCATAGATCAGTGAACCGACATCCAGGTCAGCCGCCGGGCGAAGTGAGCCTGTTCTTGCATCCACCGCAACCCAACCGCGAACTTTGCCGCGGCCGGACGCACCATAGACCTGACCATCTACACAAACTGTACTTCCATGGCTGATAGATAGCTCCTTGGTCCAGGCCTTCTCGGCACGAGATCCATCAAAACGAACGCCGAAGATCGCTCCGTATCCACGACTGACGTTGGTGAATACGATCTCATTTTTCGCCAGGACAGGAATTGTGGAGACGGTGTTCTTGGGATCTTCCTGCGACACCTGCCAGCATAGTTCGCCCGTCTTGGCATCCACCGCGAACGCGCTCTTGGTGGCACTGTTGACGAGCAGCGTTCGTTCGCCGATGCCGACCAGAATTGGGGAGGCGTAGGAAGGCCGTTCGTCGGCTATCGGAGGTGTCGTCCACACGGTATCGCCCGAGTGTTTGTCCAAAGCAACTACCATCCCCTTTGCACCACAGGGCGTTGCATACACCAGATCTCCAAATATCAATAGTGATTCGCTAATACCCCAGGTGATGTTCTTGCCTTCGAATCGCTCCAGCACATTAACGGCCCATACTTCGCTGCCGTCATTCGCGTTCAAACACGCTAGGCGACCGTGGGCGTTCATGTGATACAGTTTTCCGTGGTCATAGGTGCAGGCCGAGCGAGACCCCGGGAATGAACCTTGCCAGGATGCTCCATTCTTTGCCTGCCAGCGCAGCTTGCCCTCCAGCGAAAACGCGCTGATGATTAGGTCGTTCGCTTCGTCGCCCGTGATGAAGATCGTCTTCTCGGCGACGATGGGCGACGAGTAACCGCCGCCAATGCCCGACGCCGTCCACAGACGGGCGGGACCACCTGCAGGCCATGAAGGCAACAGGCCGGTTTCCTCACTGATCCCATCGCGACGCGGTCCGCGCCACTGTGGCCAATCCCGCATATCCGAACGAAGCAACACGGGGCCGGATTCTTGCCCGGATGCCATCAAAGGGATGATCAGTGCAGCCAGGAATACTGAGGTTGTGAGCTTACATCGCAATTTGGATGGATTCATTCTGTGTCGCCCGATTGACTGGTTCATTTGCGGCTAGCACCAAACAGTTCGGCGGTAAACTGAGGCGAACTTGGATTCGCGGCACAGTGATACTGCCGCGGTTGGATACTGCCATGGTTGTACCCGCTTATTCTCGTCTGAAGTGTGGAGAGATGTCAAGGGGGCTGGACGCAGATTCAGGAGATCTGCAAAGCCAGGAGCATAAGGAGGCCGAAACAGTGGATGCGAGGGAAGGTCTGCGCCGCGGGATTAGTGGTCTTCTACTCCAAAGCAAATGGCTAATGGATCATGGAGGTGCGCTGATAGACGGGTGTAAAGAGAATCCAATGTGCTACAGACGAACGCTGCAACAGGGGAGCCGTGCAACTGATCGATTTCCGACTGGGCCCACGGCTCGATATGAAAGAAGCGGCCAAGACGGTAAGCCCGAAGGCCTTCCAGGGCATTGCCCCGGCACGTCTCGGCCAGCGAACAGTCTACCCGGGGAGAGAGCGATTGAGAAGGGTGGGCAGGAGTGCCTAGCGGATATACGAGATCGGCACCAACGCCCGCCGCATCGTCGGGCAGCGGCAGATTCTTGCGGTACCGCCCCTCCACACATCGTCCCCGCAGCCCAAAATGTAAGAAACCGCATCGCGTTGCCTCCATTCAGCTTTGCTCAAAGCAGAGGGCGCGGACGCCCATTCTTTACAATTCGCACGTGGACTGCCCCGACCGTACCGACTCTTCGGCATGACTGAGGGCGATCAAGACCTAAACAGGCCAACAACTCCGCCCTGACGCGCAGTTCCCAGCCCGTAGAGCCGTTCCAAGGCCCGAGTCGTCCCAAAACCAACCTTCGGGCAAACGGGCGTTTACTGGGCCTGTTCTGTACACAGACGTGGACTTGCCTCGGCGATTGAGAATCAGGGGTACATATCCACGTCAATGGCCGCGACGATCACCAACTGCTCTGAGCCGGAGAACGGTTACACAGTCTGCGTCGGGAAAAGAAGATATCCTGAGGCGGTCCCTGGTTCAGCCACCCACCGTGATAATGGGCCTCTGTGGCGTGGCCTCGTCGGGGTTGGTATGATGCTGGAGGTTCACAATACTCCTTCGGTTGCCAATCCCATGACCGACGTTACCCGGATCTTGTCCGCCATCGAGCAAGGCGATGCCCAGGCCTCCGAGCAGTTGTTGCCGATGGTCTATGACGAGTTGCGGAAGTTGGCTGCCCAGAAGATGGGGAGTGAGAATCCGGGCCAGACGCTCCAGGCTACGGCGCTGGTCCATGAGGCGTATATTCGGCTGGTGGATGTCCAGAAGGCCCAGCATTGGGATTCGCGGGGACATTTCTTTGCCGCTGCGGCGGAGGCGATGCGTCGGATTCTTGTCGAGAACGCTCGTCGGAAAGGAGGCCCGCAAGCCGGTGGCAGGCATCAGCGGGTGGAGTTGTCCCAGGTGGACCCGGAGATCCAGGGACCTCAACTAGATCTGCTTGCGTTGAGCGATGCGCTCGACAGGCTGGAGGCAAGTGATGCGCGTGCAGCGGAACTCGTGAAGCTGCGATTCTTTGCTGGGTTAACCAACCAACAAGCCGCCGAGACGCTCGGCATATCAATCTCGACTGCAAAGTCAGACTGGGCTTACGCCAAGTGCTGGCTCCGTGCTGAAATGTCGGACACCCCCCGCAATGGGAAATGGGCCTAAGCTTCTGCGAGAATCTTTGAGTTTTTCGTCGGCCATTCTGTCCCTAACTCTCGCATTGAGTAATAGAGGGCGATTTGCGGAGTTGATTGTGGAGAGACACTATGGATGCCAAGCCACTCGACGAGAAGGCCATTTTCAAGGTGGCGTGTAGCATTGAGTCGGCGGAAGCTCGCCATGACTACCTGAACCAAGTTTGTGGCGAAGATCGGGTACTCTTCGACCGAGTCGCCACGTTGCTGCGAATACATAAGGAAGAACCGGGCTTTCTCGAATCGCCTCCACCCGGCCTCAACGCCACCCTTGACCTCCCCATCACCGAGAAGCCCGGCACGATGGTCGGCCCTTACAAGCTTTTGGAGCAGATTGGTGAGGGCGGGATGGGCCTGGTATTTATGGCTCGACAGAGGGAGCCGGTCAAGCGGAATGTGGCTTTGAAGGTCATTAAGCCGGGCATGGACTCGAAACAGGTCATCAGCCGGTTCGAGGCGGAACGGCAGGCGGTGGCCATGATGGACCATCCGAACATTGCCCGGGTGCTCGACGCGGGCAGCACCGAGTCGGGCCGGCCCTTCTTTGTGATGGACCTGGTCCGGGGTATCCCCATCACCGAATACTGCGACAAGAAGCGGCTCTCCAATCGGGAACGGCTCGGGCTGGTCGTCACCGTTTGCCAAGCCGTGCAACATGCCCATCAGAAAGGGCTCATCCACCGCGACCTGAAGCCGACGAACATCCTGGTCACCTCGAACGACGGGGTGCCGGTGCCGAAGATAATCGACTTCGGCATCGCCAAGGCCACCCAGGGCTCGCTTACCGAAGAGACACTGGTGACCCACTTCGCCCAGCTAATGGGCACGCCCTTATACAT
>CAYYOX010000547.1:0-4907 GCA_964473065.1 uncultured Planctomycetaceae bacterium
TTCCGGCGGGTTTAGCATCTATTCATGCTCGGAGCCAGTCCCCTTTTTCCACTCCGCAAAACCGACTTTGCAGATCTCTCGGGGCGGCGAAATCCTCGCGATTTGACATCCACTTCCCGCTCGACTAGAATCAGACCGCGTGATTACAAGAAAGGACCGTTTTTCGTCCGCTATCGTCAACCACCAAGGGAGGAAGAAGAAATGAAACGTCGCGATTTCCTGGCCGCCTCGTGTTTTGCGGGCATGGCCCCCATGAGCAGTCTGGCCGAGGCTGCGGCCCAACCGTCGGGCAAAGAGTTTTACGAACTGCGATTGGTCCACTTCGCTTCGGCCGAGAAGCAACAAGCAGCCATCGAGTTCTTTGGCAAAGCGGCCATTCCCGCGATGAACCGCATCGGCGTCGGACCGATCGGTGTGTTGAAGCATTTGGAAGGCGATAGCACGGACCTTTTCGTCCTCTTGCCGCACAAGTCGCTCGAGTCGGCGGTCACGGTTCTCCCCAAGCTGGCGGCCGACGCCGAGTTCCTCAACTCGGGCGAAGCGTTTATCAGCGCGCCGTTTTCCGATCCGGCCTATACGCGAGTGGAAAGCTCGCTGATGTTGGCCTTCGACGAACTGCCGAAGTTGGAAGTACCCACCACGAAAGAGACACGCGTGTTGCAGTTGCGAATCTACGAAAGCCACAACGTCGCGAAGGGTCAGAAGAAGATCGAAATGTTCAACGGCGGCGGCGAGATCGCGCTGTTCAAACGCACGGGCTTAAACCCGGTCTTCTTCGGCGAGACGCTCGTCGGCGACAAGATGCCCAACCTGACCTACATGCTCTCGTTCGACGACATGGACGCGTTGAAGAAGAATTGGGAAACATTCGTCAAGCATCCCGAGTGGAAGCGGATCAGTTCCGACCCGCAATACGCCGACACGGTCTCGAACATCACCAACATCCTGCTACGTCCGGCGGCCTGCTCGCAGATTTGATTAGCGGGATAAACAGCACACCGCAGGGCGGGTCGATGTCGGCCCGCCTTGCTGTTTTCACATCTTGCTCGGATTGAGCATTTCGAGTATTAACTGCAACGCTCTTCTAGGCGGGAATGACGGCGGTGCTGTCATTGCTAGCTTGCGGCACGTTTCTATGCAGTTGACTCGAGGGCCCAAAATGCTTCGCCGACCGACTACTTGGCTGGGGATCGGTCTACTGATCTTGCCGATGCTGGGTTGCACGGCGGTCGCACCGAATGTCGGACCGACGTCGCCCGCGTTGGACCCTGAATTACTGAGCACGCTGAAGCCCTCGAACGACCGCGACTGGACGCCGGAGCAAGCGCGACTGGCCCGGGCCGAATTCCACGGCAACGAGGTGACGGTCCGCAACATCCGCAACTGCACCTACCCCACGGCTGAGAATCCGATCGTCGAGTACTATGACCAGACGTTCGATCTGAACGAACTGGAGTCGGTCGACTTCATCGTGGTCCCCTTTCCCGATCTGCCGGGGGTGGGCCATACGATGTTGAGCTTCGGTTTCGGGGGTCGCGATTATCTGGTCGTGTCGGTCGAGATTCGACGCGAACGGGGCGAGAAGTATAGCGCTGTCAAGGGATTCTTCAACCAGTACGAGTTGATCTACGTGGCCGGCGACGAGCGCGACCTGATCCGGTTGCGGACCGAGCACCACATGAACGACGTTTACGTCTACCGTGCCGGGGCTAATCGGCAGCAAGTCAGAGCCCTGTTCGAGGACGTGATGTCGCGGGCCAATCAGTTGGCCGAGTCGCCGGAATTCTACCACACGCTGACGAACAATTGCACGACGAACATCCGCCGGCACATCAACCGCCTCTCACCGGATCGGATTCCTTACGACTACCGCGTGCTGTTGCCGGCCAATTCCGACCGTTTGGCCTACGATCTGGGGCTGCTGCAAACCGATCTGCCGTTCGAGGAGACGAAGCGACGGGCTCGGGTCAATCATCTGGCCTACGTCTACCGCGACGATCCGAATTTCTCGGTAAGGATCCGGCAATAAGCCTTGCCGTGACGAGACACCTCGCCGCCCGCGGAAACTATTGCGGAACGCCGCTGGGGCAGGTTGCGTTTTCCAGATAGGCCATGGTGGCGACGTTGGCACTACTGTAATCGAAGCTCTGTTGCCCGATTTTCAGGAAGTCCTCGAAGCGCCGATCGAGGGCCTCGACAATGACCGGATCGAAGTGTTGTCCCGATTCGATCTCGATCATCTCTTTCGCATCCTGAGGCGGAAATGCCCGTTTGTAAGGCCGGGTGGAAGCCAAGGCATCGTACACGTCGGCCACGGCGACAATCCGGGCGGAAAGCGGAATCTGGTGACCGGCCAATCCGGTCGGATAGCCCGTGCCGTCGAACCGTTCGTGGTGATACCGGGCAATCTCCGCGGCCATGTTCAGGAAGCTTCCGACCGTCGACATCCCTACGGCCTCGTCGAGAATATCGGCCCCCATGGTCGTATGCCGTTCCATGATCGTGCGCTCGTCGGGAGTCAGCGGGCCCGGTTTCAGCAGGATGGAGTCGCCGATTCCCACCTTGCCGACATCGTGCAGCGGGCTGGACCGGTAAAGGTCTTCCAAGAACCGTTGATCGATCTGTTCGGCGTGGGGGCCTTCGCGGCGGAGTTCTTCGGCCAGGATTTGCGAATAGGAACGCATTCGGATGAGATGCTCACCCGTCTCGTTGTCGCGAGACTCGGCCACTTTGGCCAAGATGAAGACGGCCACGTCCTGGGTGGCCATGATCTCTTGGATCCGCTCTTGAGAAAGACGCTTGAGTTCCGAATTGTGGGAATCGATCGTGGTCTTGACCGATTCCACCGTACCCATGGCGTCCTGCAATTGACAGTGCAATTGTACTCGCGAACGCAACTCCAACGGATCGAACGGCTTGACGATGTAGTCGTCGGCCCCCACTTCATAGGCACGCAATTGCTCTTCTCGGGATGACTTGCCCGAAACCATGATGACTTGCATCCGCCCGCCCGAAGGTTGCGATTTCAATCGGCGGCACGTTTCGTATCCGTCGATGCCGGGCATCATAATGTCCAGCAATACCAGATCGGGAGCAAACTCCTCGGCCAACTCGAGGGCTGCCTCCCCGCAATCCGCTTCGGTCAACTCGTGATCGCGCCGCAACAGCGCCATCAGCAATTCTCGAATCGATCGATCGTCGTCGACAATCAGAATCTTCTTCGGGCCCGAGGTCATAGTTTTTCACTCATTGAAATTGGCAAGGTGCTTTTGCTCCTCGGACGCGAGTCATTTCGCGCCCCGGCGACGCGGTTCTTCGGAGAACCACACCGCACTCATTAAACCTAGGATACTGGCGCACACCGCGACGAAAAAAAAGACTACAGTGGCTGGGTTGTAGGGTTTATCAGGATGATGAGCGAATTTCGGGCATTCTGGAGCGAATCGCCCGTTCACGCGGCGGCGGTTGCAACCAAATCAATCCCCAGCGGGCCTCAGCGAGCCTTTTGCACGGCCCAAAGGTATCGCTGTGAGGCCACGTAGAGCACGCCGTTGGCGACGATGGGCGTGCTGTAGATTGGCGAGCCCAGCCGGACGCTGCTTATCAGCTTCGGCTCCCGGCCGGCGGCCATCACGTAGAACTTCTTCTGGTTGCCGAAGTAGATCTTGCCGTCAGCCAATAGTGGGCCGCCCCAGGTTTCGGCTTTTGTGTCGTAGACCCAACACGCGGCGCCCGTCTCGACGTCCAAGCAGTGCAGCCGGCCGGCGATGTCGGGTATGTAGAGCAGACCATCGGCGATCGAGACGGTTGAAATCGTGCGGTCCAGGTCGGCGTAGGTCCAGATCCGGCCGGTTTGCGTAATGTCGCCGGTCCCGCCGGCATCGATGCAGTGCAGCAACCCGCGCCCGCGTCCATGGGCCGGGTCCTGGCCGATGGCTATGTAGATTCTGCCGTCGAGAAACACGGGCGTGGCGATGATCTGGCTGGGGCCAAGGTACTTGCCGTCGTCCTTGTTCGTGCTGTCACCCCTGCGCTTGTCGCCGTCGTAGTAGGGGATGGGCTTGCCGTCGAGCAGCCGGAACTCCGGCGGATTGCAGTCGTAGGTCCATGCCGTCTTCAAGCGGATCGGCTGCGGCGGCATCTCCGTGAGGGTCTCGAAGGCGTAGCAGATGCCGTCTCCTCCGCCAAAGAAGATCAACGTCTTGTCTCCCACCTTACCCAACGACGGCGAGGACCACTGGGCATGGAACATGCGCTCGCCGATCTTCGCATCGTCGGTAGCCGCCAGCCGGCCGGTCAACTTGTCCAACACGATCAGGCTCGGCGCCGAGGGAGAAACCATCGTCGTGTGCGGCTCATCGAGACCGTTCGACGTGCCGACGTACAACATGCCCCCGTGAATCAACGCCGAACAACTGGCCGCATCGTGCGGAACCACGGTCAACTCGTCGATCGGGTCGAACCGCCACAAGATATCGGCGTCGGTCGCCGCGAGTTCTACGGGCGGCTTGTCCGGGCCAACCATATACTGAGCCTCGTCGACGAACGGCCCGTCGTTGCCGTCCGACTGTCCGTTGACGTCCAGACAAAGAATATCCCCGGCGCTGGTTACCACATAAGCCCGACCATCCTCGACGGTCGGCGACGAGCAGATACCCAGGTGTTGATGGCCGAAGTGGGCCCGCTCGGGGAGGTTGGTTCGCTCGGGTACGGCCAACTGCCAGAGCAGCGTTCCGGTTGCCTCGTCGAAACACCGCACCAGCCCGCCATGCGAGCGTTGGATTCTGGGGTCGGCCCCCAACATCAGATCGTCGGTGCCGACGAACACCTTGCCGTCGGCGACCGTCGGATTCCCATAGGCGGCCGAACCGAGCCGGGCCGTCCACTTGACGTTCTCGGTCGTCGCC
>CAYYOX010000548.1:0-4906 GCA_964473065.1 uncultured Planctomycetaceae bacterium
CCCGTCAGTAGCCTCAGAATCCAAAGTGGTGACTGGGCTGCCAGGAATATCAACGGCAACCAACAGAAGGGTAGAAGAAATGCACCGGCATCCGTCCGCACCCCTCCGATGGGGATTGCTCCAAGAAACACAATCAGCAACAGGCCCATGGCCGTCAGCAGCATCAGGGGCCAGCGAACGAGAACCGGCTGAGGACCCAAAACGGCCCAAATGCTCAACAGCGCGAATTGCCCCGCAATCAGCCCCAGCAAGAACATCCCAACCGCTTCCGATTGGGATCCGACGCTCATGGCTGGCACAAGGAAATCCATTACGGCGAAGATCACCACGAACAGTACCATCGGTCGCCGCCGGGCTTTTTGCGAAGTATTCATAATCGCTCCTTCACCGGCCATGATAGCACTGATGTCACCCGGGTGCCAGTGATCACGGGGGTGGCTGGGGCAAAGCGCAGCGGTGCCCCAGTAGAACAAGGATCTGGGGCACCGCTGCGCTTTGCCGCCAGCCACCCAGCATTCATTTTCCATCAAAAGCCCCCGGGTTGCATCCCGGGGGATCCCACCGATGCAATCGGTGGGCTTTGGGTTTCTCTTTCCCCATATCCCTCGAACTCGCTATTCTGCCGTCATTGCATGCACAGCAAGCACCCATCTGCCCACAACCGCTGTAGCCCTGTTTTCCGATACCGGCTAAACTACGCATTCGATTGTATCTCCTTATGTTGGCAAGTATTGTCTCATAAGGTCGATAGCCCCGGTTCGCGCGCAAGGAGGCACTCGATGTCGAACCTGCCTTTTCGGTTTGTTCATGCCAGCGATTTTCATTTGGAGCAAGTGCCCCAAGGTCTCAGCGAGGTGCCCGACCATCTGAAGGAACTGTTCATCGAGGCCGCCTACTGGTCGGCCGAACGCGTGTTCGAGACGGTCCTGGCCGAAGAGGCCGAGATGCTCCTGCTGGCCGGCGACATCCTCCACCCGGCCCACACCGGTCCGCGCGGGCCGCTCTTCCTTAGCGAGCAGTTCGCTCGACTGGCCGAACGAAACATCGCCGTCTATTGGGCCGGCGGGCGGGTCGATCCGCCGGACGTTTGGCCGACATCGATCAGTTTGCCCGAGAATGTTCACGTGTTCCCGCAAGACCGAGTCGAAGAGTTCGTCCACAAGCAACACGACATACCCATCGCACGGATCGTGGGGGTCAGCCGTCGTCGCCAGCGTGCGATCCGCGCACGCGATTTCGAGCCGGACCCGGCCGGGCTGTTCACCATCGCGCTGGCCCACGGCACGGCCGATCCGGACGCGTTGGAGAAGTGCGGCATCCACTATTGGGCACTCGGCGGACGTCATGCCCGGACTACATTGTTCAGTTCGCCGCAAACGGCCCACTACCCGGGCAGCCCCCAAGGCCGCTGTCCCGACGAGGACGGGATCCACGGATGCACGCTGGTCCAAGTCGACGAGCAGGGCCGCGGGCGAACCAGCCCGATTCCGACCGACGCCATGCGTTGGCTCAACGAACGGGTGGTGGTCGACGAGGAAACCACGCGCGACGACTTGGAAATGCTGCTGCGGGAACGCATGCACACGCTGATCGAATCGGCCCCCGGCACCGATCTGCTGATCTGCTGGACGGTGGCCGGCAGCGGGCCGCTGTTGATGCAACTCAGACAGGGCCAACTTGGAACCGAGCTGTTGGAGTGGTTGCGTAACCAGTACGGTTTCGGGCCGCCGGCCGCCTGGACCGTCTCGTTCGAGGTCGAGCCCACGCTCTCCTTGCCGCCGGAGTGGTACGAGCAAGAGACGATTCGCGGCGATTTCCTGCGCGAGATCCGGCAGCTTCAAGTCAATGCCGGCGAACCGCTGGGGCTTCAGACGTTTGTCGATCAAGAGTACTTGGCCGACGTGGGGCTGGAAACTTTGGAACCGCCCGACACGCGCTCGCGCGATCGAATTCTGCGCGAGGCGGCCTTATTGGGCGCGGAACTATTGGGCGGCGAGGAGGATGCATCGTGAAGATTGCGAGACTTCAAGTCGACGGCTACGGCGTCTGGAAAGGGCTGACTATCGAAAGCCTTTCCGACGAGATCAACGTACTCTACGGGCCCAACGAGGCCGGCAAAACCACGTTGTTGCAGTTTCTCCGCTCGGTGTTGTATGGCTTCTCGCCGGGACGACGGCATTACTTGCCCCCGCTTCGCGGCGGACGACCGGGCGGGTCGCTCGATGTGACCGGACCCAACGGCAGCTTCCACTTGCAGCGATACCATGAAGAAAACGAGGACGGCCACTGCGAAGACTCCTTGACCCTCTCGGCCGCCGACGGTACCCGACAGGGCGAGCACATGCTCAAGGTGCTCTTGGGCAATGTCGACGAACCGATCTTCAACAACGTCTTCGCCGTCGGGCTCCAGGAGATCCAGGAACTGGGTACGCTGGGCGACACCGAGGCCGCCGACATGCTCTTCAGCCTCACGGCCGGACTGGACCGCGTCTCGCTGGTCGAGGTCATGCGCGAGCTGGAGGCCTCGCGAAACCGGCTCCTCGACCGCCAGGGCGGGTCGAGCCAGATTGCCCAATTGCTCGAACAACGGGCTCAACTCCGCGCGGACATCGACGAGGCGGGCGAAACGACCCGACGCTACGAACGGCTGGTCGCTAAGCGGACTCGGCTGCAACGAGAAATCGCCCACCAGGAGGAAGAAAGCCATCGCGTCGAGCAGGAAGCCCGCGCGACCGAACTGGCCGTCAACCTCCGCCCGCGTTGGCAGCAGCGAACTTGACTGGACGAACAACTGGCCGCCTTGGGCAAGGTCACGCCCGTGCCGGAAGACGCCGTCGCCCGTCTCGACGAAGTCAACGCCCGGCTGCAAAAACATCAAAACCGCGTCGAGCAATTGCGGGAACAATACGAAGAACTTCGTGGCGAGTCGGCCGGGCTGGGGATTAACGAGTCCCTGTGGCGCCAAGCGGCCCGCATCGAAGGCCTCGGCCAGCAGCAATCCTGGCTCGGTTCGCTCGGCAGCCAAGTCGGCGAATTGGAGACGGAGATTACCCAACTGCAATCCGAACTAAACACCGAACGCGAGCAACTTGGGTTGCGTGACTCGCTTCAACCGGGAACGCTGCCCGAGATTTCCCCCCGAGCAGTCGCGTCATTGCGACCGGCGGCGAAGGCAAGTCGCCAGGCCCGGCAGCGACTTCGCGAAGCCAAGCAACAAGTAGCCGCTGCTGAAGAGAGTGTTCGCGTGCTGTCTACGCAAATCGAAAACGCACTGGCCGCACACGGCGAAAAGGATCTGGCCAAGGCGCTCGACGAAGCGGCCGAGCAAGTCTCGCAATTGCGCCGCCGCGCCCAGGCCGCCGAGCGACTCGATGAACTGAGCCGATACGAAAAGGAGTTGGAAGAGCAAAGCCGCCGTTTGGCCAATCGCCAAATACTACCTATGTGGATGCTCGGTGGTTTCGGGGTCGTGTTTGTGGCAGGCATCGTGGCCGCCATGGCCGGGCTGTTTATGCCCGCGTCGATCACCGGATCGTTCGGTTGGCCGCTGGTTTTGCTGGGGCTGGCCGGGAGCGTCGGTGCGGCACTGGGGAAATTTCTCCTGGAACGCTCCTACGCCCGACAGTTGGAAACCTGCCACAAACAACTCAGCATGTTGCAACTCCAAGTCCGGCAAGCCACCGACGAACGCGACACGCTCGACAGCCAACTACCGCGCGGCGGGGGACCGATCCCGGCCCAACTCGATACGGCCGAAAAGCATCTGGCCGCCCTGGAATCGTTGACCCCGCTGGAAACGCAACGCGATGCGGCTCGCCAAGAGATCCATGCGGCCGAGGGACGCGTCAATCTGAACAAGGACAAGGCGGCCGCGGTACGTCGCCAATGGCGTGAGGCCCTGACCAATGCCGGGCTGCCCAACCGTCTCACGCCCAAGCAAATCAGCCAACTCCAGCAACGCTGCGACCACCTGACCCAACTGCAACGCACGCTCGCCTTGCGCGAAGAGGAGATGCAACAACGGCGTCGTGAACTGGACGCTTTGGTCCAACGCATCGGGCAATTGGTCGCCGAGACGGGGATTGCGGTCGACTCGCAACAGCCGATCGAGCAACTCTGCCAACTGATCGACGCCTTGGCCGACCAGGAAGCTCTGATCGAGCGACGCGGCGTCCTGCGTCGGGAAGCCCGCACCGTTCGTCGCCAACGGACCAAGCACGGCGAGGCGATTCGCCAGTGGAAATACCGCCGCGAGGATCTGCTGCGAGAGTGCGGGGCCGAGGACGAGCAGCAGTTTCGCCATCAGGCCGTGCAAGCGGCCCGGGCTGCCGTGCTACACGAACAACGCGAAGCGATCCAACGCGAGATGGCCGCGGCCATCGGCAACCAGTGCAGCGAGGAAACGGTTATCGGGCTGCTTCAAGCCGAAACCGACGAACAGCTCGATGCACACTGCAATCGACTGCTCGATCAACTTGCCACGCTCGAAAGTGAACTGCACGAACGAATCGAACAGCGCGGGCGGTTGGCCGAGCAATTGAAAACCTTGGCCGACGATCGCACACTGCCGGAAAAACAGTTGGAATTGGGTACTGTCGACAAACGGCTCGACGAGGCCCTCAATCGCTGGCAGGTGTTAGCCCTAATCACCAAGAACCTTGAAGCCATCCGAACCACTTACGAGCGCGAACGTCAGCCGGAAACTCTGCAGGAAGCCTCGAACTATCTCGACCGATTGACCAAGGGGCGTTACTGCCGCGTTTGGACGCCGCTGGGTGAAGACTCGTTGAAGGTGGACGACGCCGAGGGGAATTCCTTGCCCGTGGAAGTGCTCAGCCGAGGGACGCGCGAGCAATTGTTCCTGGCCCTGCGTCTGGCGTTGGCGGCCGGCTACTCTCGCCGCGGG
>CAYYOX010000549.1:0-4904 GCA_964473065.1 uncultured Planctomycetaceae bacterium
CCGCCGTGCCGGCGGCGGCTAAACGAATTCCGGAAGTAATTCCTTTACAAGTCCTAAGTCCTGCATTATATACGCATCGGCCGTTCGAGGTCTAGCGGATGTGGGGAATTCTTGCGGGCGGCAAGTTCTATGCAATTATACGTTGCGGGTTGCCACGCCGTAGAACAATCAGCGGGCCGGGAGAATCGGCATAAATCAACCATTACGGGGGGACGGCTGAAGATCCTTCCACTCGTTTTCGTCCAATCCGGCCACCTTCAGTTCCAAACCACCGCCATGGCGAACCGGGCAGGCAAAAACAACGCCTATCTCGGTTCGCTCCCGGCAGTACTCCATGGCGGACTGCGGCCCCATCACGAAAAAGGCCGTCGACAGCGCGTCGGCCAGCGTGGCATTCGGGGCGATGACCGTGGCCGACAGGACACCTTCGGCCGGCCGACCGGTTCGCGGGTCGAGTATATGGCTTAGACGCCGGCCCTGATGCACGAACGATTGGGCCCAAGAACCGGACGTAGCCAATGCCCGATCGCGAAGCCGGATCTCGGCCAGTCGCTGCCCGGGACGCAAAGGGTGGCGAATCCCCACGGTCCAGCCGTCCTGGCTTGTGTTGTCATCACGGGCCATGCCGCCGCGAGCCAGCACGCTGCTGCTGCCGCCATGGATCAGGAAATCGTTGATGCCTGCTTGCTGCAACTTCGCGGCACACCGATCCAGCGCAAATCCTTTGCCAATACTACCGAGGTTCAACTGAATGCCCGGCCGCTGGAAATGGATCGTCTTGTGCTGCGCGTCGAGCTGAACATATTGGCTGCCGACCCTTGCCAGTGCCTCGGCCAGCGCTTGTTGATCGGGCACGCGTCCTTCGCGTCTGGCGAACCCCCAACTCTCCCAGAGCGGGGCGGAAGTGATGTCCAGCGCACCGTCGGTCTCGGCATGTAGGCGCAACGCCATCTGCAAAAGCTCGAACAGTTCCGGTTCGACGGGCGCCGATTCGTCAGCGGCCGTTTGATTGATACGACAGACTTCGCTAGTCGAGCGAAAGACGGACAACTGATCCTCGATCCGGTCGACCAGATCGAGCGACTGAAGGGCCGCCTCGGTGGCGTTTTCATACTGGCCGACGTTCAACCGGATTTCGAACTCGCAGGCCATTGCCCGACGCGAGACCTGGATCTGATAGCCGGCCTGCGACGATTCCTCCGGCAAGGCCGCCTCCAGTGCATCGGCCACTTTCTCCACAGCCGAGCGACCTTTGAGGAAATCACGACGAGAGCTTTTGCGCTTCATGGTAGCTCAGAGCGTGGGAACGAGGGGCAACTGGCCGCTTGCGGCTTTGCAATGAACAGTTACATTATTTCGTAAGCGTTCACAGAGCAAAGGTTTTGGACAGGATAACAGGATGATCAGGATAAAAGGAA
Organism: uncultured Planctomycetaceae bacterium; assembly: GCA_964473065.1. Lineage (GTDB taxonomy): Bacteria > Planctomycetota > Planctomycetia > Pirellulales > Thermoguttaceae > CAYYOX01. The sequence goes on from CAYYOX010000549.1 coordinate 1,419, forward strand.
GGAGAAGTTTTGGTTTTGCTTTTCACGCCTCCGCTGACCAAACTTCAACTACATTTGGCTGAAATGTAACGATAATCAAGAACTCCATCGGAGCAATGCCAGATAAAGGGGCTTCTTGGTCTTTCATCCTGTCCATCCTGTTATCCCGTCAAAACACCCGTCCGTCAATTCTCCGTAAATAGCTACATTATTTCTTGGCCGTTTGGGGGACAGGAATCGTGATGGTCGGATCGTCGCCGTCCTCGCCGGTGCCGAAGTTCCATACCGTGATTTCGTTCTCGACGTTGGCCTGTTCGTACCGTTCGCCGGTCAGGGGATTGGTTTGAGTAGGTGGCATCGGGCGTCCGTCCGCCAGAGCCAACGCCAGCAGCCAAGCCTCTGTGTTGGCGCGGTCCTGAGCCTGGATCTCGTGGCCTTTTTGCAGATCTCGCAACAGTATCCGGGCAGCTACCAGCGGAAAGTCGGCCGAGTTTCGCCGCTCGTGCAGGTCCTCGAAAATGGAGCGAAAGAGCCCCGTCCGCTCGTAGTATGGCCGGGCACAACTTTCGATGACCTTGCGCATGGTGTGCAGGTAGTAAAGCTCGTCCTTGTCGACCCCTTCCTCGGCGGCCTTCACGATGTTCTTCAGGCCGCCCTCCCGACCGAAGGCTTGCATCTCGCCCGCGGTTAGCAACTGCCGCATGTGTCCGGCTCGAACGACTTCGTACGTGTGCATCCCCACCGCACGATCGCCGATCCAAGCGTTCGCATCGTCGGGCCACTGCTTCAGATGCTTCTCGATCGTTGCGTGAAGTTGCTTGATATGGCTGCCATCGGTCCGCTGATTGAGAACGATCGCCTGCAAGACGGACAACGCTTCGGTGCGGAGAAAGGCTGCCTCAAGCCGGGTAATAATGTGCTTTTCGGCTGCCAAGTACGACGCCCAACGCAGTATGTACTCCAGCGATTGGATGGCCGACGTCGGCCGATCGGCGGCGAGCGATTCGGCTGCCGCGAACGCCTCCAGACGAGAGACGATCCAAATCACATCGATATATCTCCAATCGGCAAAACTACCCTCGATGAATCGGATGCCGAAATCGCACTGCTTCAACTCCATCGCATCGCGGACTCGTAGGCGTTGTTTCTCGTATCGCTTTAGGAAGGCCTTCGCTTTCTGGAGCCGGCTGGGGCTGAACTCGAACTTGCCCGGCGGGAAGATCTTGTCCGACTTCCCGCGGATCGAACCGATCTTTCCGGTGGGAAACAAATCGACGAGCACCATCGCTACGTTCTCTTCCGCGTCAAATGGCGACTGGTCGAGTTGTGCCGGCGTACCGCCTTCTTCGACGATCCGGGCCAATTCGTCGCGCAGTTGGGCATCGGCCGCCGCCTTGAGCCCGGGCAATTCGCCGTACTCCCCAACGAGAAGCGGACCGGGCCGATTGCTCGACCGCGATTCGTCACAGCCGGTCAGTGCCAGAACAATCGGCGTCAGAACGACCAGCGTCAACGCGCACGCTGCCTTTCGAACCATGGGCGAATTCCTTTCCAGAGCGCCTTGCGGGAGCGAATCCTTTTGCCCGCCATTCTACCCGCGATGGCCCTGAAAGTCGATTGCAATCTCGGGGTGGTAGGTCAGGGATCGCCCTGACGTCTTCTTATCGCGCGTTGTTGCTTCGCGGCGTCAGGGCAAGCCCTGACCTACGGACTGCATTGCAAAGCCGCAAGCGGCCAGTTTCTAAGACTGCCAGCCTACAAGAAAAAGGCGGACCGCGCCGCGCGCGGTCCGCCCATTCTGTTGGAACGAAGCTTTGGTCGCCGAACTAGTCTAGGCTAATGGCCTCGACCGGGCAGGTGTCGACGCAGGCGCCGCAATCACTGCAGGTATCCGCATCGATGGCGGCCACGTCCTCTTTCATCTCGATCGCCTCAACAGGGCATGAATCTACGCATGACTCACATCCGGTGCACGTTTTGGCATCAACAATCGCTGGCATTGACTCTCTCCCACTTGCAAACTGAAATCAGGAAACAACGAAAAACAGGTAACAGATAGCCGACACGCTGCCGGCCATCGACAATCTCTCGATTTTAGGGCTTTCCCCAACGGAAAAGCAGTATCCCACAAGCCTGAAAACATACCGATTCGTTTTTCGGTGTCAAGAGCGGCGTCGCAAATTGCACTCTTGCAATGCCCAGCGGTGATACTGAGACTCAATTGCAGATTCGGAGCTCGAACGAAACAGCAAAACAACCGCTACATCTTGCCCGCTTGGGCCTCTTGGTATTCCTTGATCGCCGGGGCGTCCGGCTCGTAAAGTTCCGCTTCTTCCGCCGTGGGTAAACGCAACGGACGCACCACGCGGAAGCCCGGGCAAAAGATCTCCGTGTTGTACCAAATACTCTGCGGAATCTGTGGATCCTGCATCCGCCAGTTCTTGTTCGAGGAAATTCGTGCCGCGCTGCGGAGCCCATCGGGATCGTCGTCCCAACAGCCGCCGCGAGCCACGCGCGGATACAGGGTCGTGGCCGCAGCCAACGGGTCGGCTGTCGTTTTCCCGGCCAACGGTTGATAGTAGTCCGGCACGTATTGGTCGAGCACCCATTCGCTGACGTTTCCGTGCATATCGTGAAGGCCCCAAGGATTCGGCTTCCTCTTTCCTACCTTCTGATACCCGTCTTCGCTGTTGTCGAAGCACCAGCCGTATTCGTCGAGTTGGTCCGGGTCATCGCCGAAGGAATAGGCAGTGGTCGTTCCTGCCCGGCAGGCGTATTCCCATTCGGCCTCGGTCGGCAGGCGATAGAAGCGACCCGTCTTGGCCGAGAGCCACTTGCAATACAACCGGGCGGCCAATTGGCTCATGCAGATGGCCGGGTAACCGTCGCGCCCCATGCCGTACGTCATGTCGGAATAGGGCTTCGTGGGCCGCGTGATCGAATCCACGAGTTCGTCTCGCTCGGTCGACTCGATGTTCTGCAACGCGCGTCGCTGCTGGTCGAGTCCCATGCCCCAGAGTTCGTATTCGTTCCACGTCACTTCGCACTTGCCCATCCAAAACGGCTCGATGGTCACTTCATGCTGGGGACCTTCGTCGTCCTTACGGTCGGCTTCACCGTCGGGGCTACCCATCGTGAACTTGCCGCCGGGGATCGGCACCAAATCGAAACTCTCTTCGCTGCCCGAGATACTTTCCGTGTAGGCCTTCATCTCCGACTCTTCGGTGACCATGGCCTCGGGCGAACCGACCGGCTCGGGTAACCACTTGACCGTGGGTATGAACGTCAGATTCGTCTCCTCTTCGGCCGGGGCTTCCTCAGCGGGAGCTTCCTCAGCGGCAGGTTCCTCGGCAGGGGCCTCTTCGGCCGGCGTTTCTTCGACAGCGGGTTCTTCGACAGCGGGTTCTTCGACAGCGGGTTCTTCGACAGCGGGTTCCTCGACAGCGGGTTCCTCGACAGCGGGTTCTTCGACAGCGGGTTCCTCGACAGCGGGTTCCTCGACAGCGG
>CAYYOX010000550.1:0-4902 GCA_964473065.1 uncultured Planctomycetaceae bacterium
TGCTCATCGTGTCGATCATGTGTACCGGCACGCGAATCGTCCGGCTTTGGTCGGCAATTGCGCGGGTGATCGCCTGGCGAATCCACCAGGTGGCATAGGTCGAGAACTTGTAGCCGCGAGCATGCTCGAACTTATCGACCGCCCGCATCAGGCCGGTGTTTCCTTCTTGAACCAGATCCAGGAAGCTCAACCCCCGGTTGCGATATCGCTTGGCGACCGAGACGACCAGTCGCAGGTTTCCGGCCGAGAGGCGTCGCTTGGCGGCCTCGTATTTCCTGGCGTAGGCATCGGTTCGGGCGATCCGGCGACGCAACGTGTGAGGACTCTCCAGCGTAATCCGCATCAAGTAACAGAGTTCCTTGCGCAACTCGGCCACCTGTGCGGCGACTTCGGGCAAGTGACGCAACGAGGCAAGCTGCTCTTGGATGTCGTCCATCCGCTGGGAAATCTCGCGGACTTTCTGCAAAATCGGTCGCAAACGCTGTGTTCTCAGGCTCAACTCTTCTATCAGCCGTACTGCCTTGCTTCGACGCACGACTAGCCGCCGCCATGCCGCGCGGCGCTCGTCCTTGCGAAGATTCTTGTTGATAGCCACGGCAAAGTCGCGCTGGTTTTGAAGCAGCAAATGCTTCAGCGTGTGGAGATTGGGCTCCAAGTTCTTCATCAGCCGCCGCTTCTCTTGTACGTTGATCACCGAGACTTCGATCGTGCGGTCCAACCGCAACTTGCCGCTGCGGATATTCTCCAAAAGCCCCACGGTCGCGTGCAAGACGTAGTCGGTCGCCAACATGCCATGGCGGAACCGAACCCGCGTCCGCTCGATCTGCCTCGCAGCGGCCAATTCCTCCGGCCGGCTCAACAGCGGAATCTCACCCATCTGCATCAGATAGATCCGCACCGGGTCTTCGATCTGGGTTGCACTGCCGTTCTGTTCAGTCTCGTTCTCGTCTTCCGGTCCGAAGTCACCGTCGCCGGGCAACTTGGCTGGCGACAGTTTGTCGTGGAGATCCTTGGTGGCGGCCCCTGAACCCGAGGAGGTGCGGCGGCGGGTGGATGTTTTGCGTTGGGCGGCTTTGGAACTGGATTTCGGCATGGTAGCGTCCTCGTTGCTAGACCGGGTGGCGACTCAATCGAACGCGGTACGCTCAAGCAAGAGCATCCCCAGTGCCAAAAACTAACCCGGGAGCTAAACAATAGGCACAAGTGCTGTGAGAATAAGACCTTACGTCGCATCAGTTGGCTGTGCGTCACCAGTTAGAGCCGAGCCGAGTGAATCCTTTTCGCCACATGGACAGTTTGTGCGTGGCACCGGGGAATCACTCCCTGTAGTGTTTCACACCAAATGGCACATCGGCTAAGGGGCGGCCGATGAATAGCTTTACTATTTGGGGTGGCTGGTGGATTGGGGTGGCTGGTGGATGAGCGCAGCGAAGCCCCAGGACCCGGACAACTGGGGTGCCGCTGCGCTATGCCCGGGACCTCCCCGACAAGGTTTCCCTGGAAGTGCAGAACTTTGCCTTAGACGGCGGACGAGTTTCCGGCACTACCCGCCACCCATCAGCGGCGATGCCGTTTTTCACGCGTTCTCTTCCACCGTCCACAGGGCCATGAATTCATGCACGGGCGTCGCCGCTAGCGAGTCCGAGTCGGCAAACAGATCGAGGATGGTCCGGCACTGCGGCTCGGGCAGGCGGCTCGACAGATTGGCCTCGAACTTCTTCTTCAACAGCGGGAGACCCTCTGTTCTGCGCCGCCGATGGCCAAGGGGATACTCGATCTCGACCCGCCCGGTCGAGCTTCCATCCGTGAAGAAAACCTGAACTGCGTTGGCAATGCTCCGCTTCTTCGGGTCGAGATAGTCGCGAGAATAGCGGGGTTCTTCGATCACCTCCATTTTCTCCCTAAGGGCATCGATCCGCGGATCGGCCGCCGCCTCGTCCTCGTAGTGGTCCGCGGTAAGCGTGCCGTGGATCAGCGGTACGGCCACCATGTACTGCAAGCAGTGGTCGCGGTCGGCCGGATTGTCCAGCGGGCCGGTCTTGTCGATGATCCGTACGGCCGGCTCCTGCGTTTCGATCACGATGCGATCGATTTCGTCGAGGCGGTCGCAAACTTGCGGGTGCAGCTCGGCGGCCGCCTCGACTGCGCTTTGGGCATGGAACTCGGCCGGATAGGAGATCTTAAACAGCACGTTTTCCATCACGTAGCTGCCGTACGATTGAGAGAAGCTCAGCGGCTTGCCGTCGAACAACACGTCGCAGAATCCCCATTTCGGCGCGGTAAGCGCCGAGGGATACCCCATTTCCCCGCAAAGCGTCATCAGGGCCAACCGAACGCCGCGGCTGGTGGCGTCGCCGGCGGCCCAGGATTTGCGCGAGCCGGTGTTGGGTGCGTGGCGATACGTGCGCAGAGCCCCGCCGTCGATCCAGGCGTTGGAGACCGCGTTGATCACGTCGTCGCGTCGGCCTCCCAGCAATCCGGTCACCACGGCGGTGGTGGCCACGCGCACCAAGAGCACGTGGTCGAGTCCCACGCGGTTGAATGCGTTTTCAAGTGCAATCACCCCTTGGATCTCGTGCGCCTTGATCATGGCGGTAAGGACATCGCGAACGAAGAACGGTGTTTGACCATCCGCCGCGCGCCGCCGGCTAAGCCAGTCCGCCGAGGCCAGGATCCCGCCGAGGTTGTCGGACGGGTGTCCCCATTCGGCGGCCAGCCAGGTGTCGTTGTAGTCCAGCCAGCGGATCATCGCGCCGATGTTGAAGGCCGCCTGCACGGGGTCCAACTCATAAGCCGTCCCCGGCACACGGGCGCCGCCCGTGAGCGTGGCGCCGGGCACCACGGGCCCGAGCAGTTTGCTGCACTGGCCGAAACGCAGCGCCAGCATCCCGCAGCCAAGACTGTCCATCAGGCACCACTGGGCCGTCTGATGAGCATCGTGACTGTCGATGGCGGTTTCGGTAACGTAGTCTGCGATCTCCGTCAGCACCAAGTCGGGGTCCGGACGGTGCGACGAAGTCGAACTCGTCATGAGCTTTTCTCCCCATGGCCGGGATCCGCTGCCTTGGCGGCGCGGTCGGCGATCGGCACGTAAGGCTTGGGTCGGGGGCCGATGTATTCGGCGCTGGGACGGATCAGCCGGTTGTCGCCACGCTGCTCCATGACGTGCGCGCACCAGCCGGTGACGCGCGAGCAAACGAACAACGGCGTGAACATCATCTTGGGGATCTGCATGAAATGGTAAGTCAAAGCGCTGTAGAAATCGAGATTGGGAAACAACTCCTTCTCACGCCACATGACCGTTTCGATCCGCTCGGCAATCGGAAAGAGATACGCGTCCTCGGCCTGGGAGGAGAGCCGTTTGGCCCACGCTTTGATCACCGGGGCCCGCGGATCGCAGACCGAATAAACGCGGTGCCCGAACCCCATGATCCGCTGTTTTTCCGCCAGCAACTGCAATACTCCCTGTTCGGCTGCGTCCGGGTCGCCGTAGCTGCGAATCAGGTCCAGCGTGGCCTCGTTGGCGCCGCCGTGCAGCGGCCCGCGCAAGGTGCCGATGGCCGACGTGATCGCCGAGTAGGAATCCGATAACGTCGAGGCGGTGATCCGCGCCGAGAAGGTGGACGCGTTGTATTCATGTTCCGCGTAGAGGATCAGCGAGAGGTTCATCGCCTGGCGGTACATATCCTGCGGTGGCTCGCCGGTGAGTAACTCGAGGAAATGAGCGCCGAGCGACGCTTGGTCGGTCTCGGTTTCGATCCGCACTCCACGCCGGCTGAAGTGGTACCAGTAGAGCAACATGCCCGGGAAAGCGGCCAGCAGGCGGTCAGCCACGTGCAACTGTTCCGTGAAGTCGCGTTCCGGTTCGAGACAGCCCAGCACCGAACAGCCGGTGCGCAACACTTCCATCGCTTGCGACGTTTCGGGCAAGGCTTCCAGCACCGTTTTGAGCAACTCGGGCAGCCTGCGCAGCTTCATCAAGTGCTGCCGGTAGGCATCGAGTTGGGCCCGGTCGGGTAGTTCTCCATAGAGCAGCAGGTAGGCCACCTCCTCGAACTCGGCGTCCTCGGAGAGGTCCTCGATCGAGTAGCCCCGGTAGTTCAATCCCATACCCTTTTCGCCGCACGAGCAAATGGCAGTTCTTCCGGCGATCACACCGGCGAGTCCATCGGTTCTCTGTTTCTGCTTCATGGTTTACTTTCCTTCTTAGTTTTCTGAAATGATTCGTCCAGTTTTTGTTCCCAGGCGTGGTAGCCCAGCACCTCGTAGAGTTGTTCGCGGGTTTGCATCAGCGGCAGCACGTCTTGTTGGCTGCCGTCGCGACGTATTGTTTCGTAAACCTGCTGTGCCGCGGCACTCATCGCGCGGAAGGCCGACAGCGGGTACAGAACCAGTGCGACGCCGACACCGCCCAGCTCGTTGACGGTCAGTAGCGGGGTGCGTCCGAATTCCGTCACGTTGGCCAACACGGGCACATCCACCTCGCTGGTGAAACGCCGGTACTGATCCAGCTCGGACATGGCCTCGGCGAAGATCATGTCGGCGCCCGCCTCGGCATAGCGGCACGCCCGCTCCACAGCCGCGCTGAGCCCCTCCACGCCGAAGGCGTCCGTGCGGGCCATCACCACGAACGAGGGATCATCCCGCGCATCCACCGCGGCTTTGATCCGGTCGATCATCTCCTCCACGTCCACGAGCACCTTGCCCGGGCGATGGCCACAGCGCTTGGCCTGTTGCTGGTCCTCGAGATGCACGCCAGCCACGCCTGCACGGATCATCGAACGTACGGTCCGGGCGATCATCAGGGGTCCACCCCATCCGGTGTCGGCATCGACCAGCAACGGCAATCGGGTCGCTGCGGTGATCCGTCGGGCGTCTTCCAGCACGTCACCCAGCGTCGTC
>CAYYOX010000551.1:0-4881 GCA_964473065.1 uncultured Planctomycetaceae bacterium
TGGCCACGGGCTCAAACTTCAAGAAGTACTCGTATTCTTTCGTACGGCTGCGGATTATCTTGACGCTTATTGCGTGCCATCCGGGTACTGGCCTGCCGGCCGACGGGCGAGCCGGCGACTCAATGCCTACGGCTCTTGGACTGCAAACGCCATAAAACTGCACATTCAACGACTTTGCCTCCGGATGCTCGTCCAACCACTGCTTCAAGTAGAAGAGATCTTGGCCCCAGTCGACGTTGCTGTCCAGAAGGTGCGAGTGGCCGTTCTTCGGGCCGCCGACAAGCTCATTGAAGTAGGAGAGGCTGTGTGGATAGACCCATAGGCTGCTGCCGACCGACCAGGCCGTCGCCGCGACGACCACGGCCGCCAGCTTCCAGTGCCCAAATTCAAACGCTCGCGCAACCTTGCTCATCCAAATGAAGGCAAACGGGAAAATGGGCAACACGTAGCGCAAGTGGTGACTGAAGCCGGTCTGCGAACTGACCAGCGTCAGCACAACGGCAAGCGGCGCCAGCAACACCAACTCGTCCCGCCACAGCGCCACATATCCTCGCCGGAAAAGCTGCACCAACAGTGCAAGCAAGACCAGCACCCACATTCCCAGCGGCACTTTTATCGCCAGGGCGTAAAGATAGTAGTACCACCACCCACCGTGTTTCCAAGTTCCATTCAAATAACTGGGCATACCCGCTTCAAAGTCCTGTTTTTGGACATCGATGCCGAGCACATATTCTGCAGGCAATGGGACTCGAATCATACCTAGCCAGGTCTCGGCGAACCGGTTTGCTATTACCGGAACGGTGCCATCTCCGGGATCGGATCCATTGAGCATGTAGCTCTGGAATTCGTAGTCGCCTAGCCTTGTGAAGGAGCCTTCAAATCCGTAACCCAGGTTGATCAGATCCAGTGCAATCAGCAGGATTGTGGCCAACTGAACACCTTCCGTAACCCAAGTCCGCCGCCCGCTTTCTCGCCGTGCCGGACCTGAAAACGCAAGCCAAACCAGCGGCCAGAGTCCGAAAAGCAGAATCCACGTCGTCTTTGTCAACTCGGCCAACCCCAAGGTTAGCGCAGCGACCAGAGCGCGTCCCCAGGTCGGCCGTTTCAGCCATCTCCAGAAGAAGTAGCCGGCCGTTACACCGAGCGCCGCCGCCGCCGCATCGGACATGATCGTCGATCCCCAGCCGACGATGTTCGGCGAAACACACCAAAGCGTGAGTGCCAGTATTCCCGACCGCTGTCCGTAGAGTTCTCGCGCCCACCGATAACAGATATAACCACCCCAGAGGATAAGGGGAGCCAACCCCCAGCGAGCCAACGTGACGAAGAAGAAGGCCTGTTCCCCGTTAGCGCAGAGGAAATCCATCCCGACGGCGCTTTCGCTCCGCGCTCCTTCAACCGTATAGACGTTGCTCCAGTCGGTTTGTGGGTCGCTTAGTACAACTGGAAGAGCCGCGATCAGCTTGATCAGCGGAGGGTTGACATTATAGAGCTTGAACGTTCCGAAGTGCCAATAACTGACTCCCGCTGTCAGATGGGCCGGCTCATCAACTATTGGAGTGTGTCTCCAAGCCGAGTAGGCCAAGAGTCCAGCCTGCAGCGTCAGCAGCGCCAGCACAATCAATCGACACGCGACCTCGTTCTTCTTGGTCCCTGCATCTCGACATGCCAAAATGCACTACTCCTGACGAGGTGGACATCGTGCTGGAAACCAAATCAGTATGCGCGACGCCGGTAGCGACAAAAGATCACGCCACAAACAACGAGGACAAAGATGACCAGGTTACCGACGATCATCCAGAACCGGAGGCCGCCTGAGTCCCCCTCGTGTTCGAGCCACTGACTTCCTTTGGCGTAGTACTCTTTGAGTCTTTCGTCGTTCAGCTTCTGCGGTCCGCCGCGAACTACAATCTGCTGGCCAGTTCGCCCGTCAAGCACAACGGCTCCGTCGGGCCAAGTGATGTAATACGAATCAGGCGTGTTGTCGGGACTTCCGATGTGATACTCACTCACGACGAGGTCGACCGATTGAGTCTGATGACGACCGCCTGATCCATCGTCAGAGAACGCGCGATACTTGACCCTGTGCGGAACGTGGACCCCGTCCACGGCTCGAAAGTCACTGTTCTCGATCTGCTGGCAGACCTGTCCTGCCGCGAAAACCTCATATTTTGTGAGCGCGAACCCGTGCTGCGGATCGAACGTCCACACGTCGCGTCGATAGGCGTCCGGTTCGGCGGATTCCGAAGGATGGACTACCACGACCGTCCCATCCTCCGATCGGTGTCTTTCGAACTTCAGCCAGTCCTCTGGCGGCAGGAACCGGTTCTGAAACTCATTCTCCATGTAGTGAACTCGCAGACCGAGAGCCAAATCGATAATCGCGTCCTCTGGAGGCTCCTCAGGATTGGTAATGCGGCCGCGGTCCCGCCGTTCGTTGACCTGCTGCCATGCTTGCTCTGTGCGGTCTTCCAAATGCGACCGGATCCAGTAGCGAAATGTGGCAGCGGACTCGCGGGTCGACTCTTTCGACGATTCCGCCTCACTCGGCGGCTCCTCTTCCTGAGACGTCGACCGCCTCTCATAGTACGCACGCCCTCGCAAGAACCGAAAACTCGCCGTTTCCCGGCGGCTTCCAACAGTCGCGGCAAAACCTTCCTTAGCACCCTCCTTCCGATCGTTCTTCACTGCCCACTGCGGCGGAGTGAAGTGTCGCTCTGTTGTGAAGGTCACCTCGATACTCTGGAGCATTTCCTGACGTGCGACGATGACGTCAGAAGCGTCGTCGTCCTGCTGATCCACATCTAGCATCGCCCAGCCAAGCACTGAAAAGATGACAAAAGGCATCTCAAAAACTGCCACAGTTTTTTCCTCCGTACACGCCGCACCGCCAGTCGGACGAGGAACCACCCTGCCGTTCGGCGTTCCTGTCGTCGACGCAAGTGCGGACAAGAATCGTTTGGCCAGAGAGCCGTACCTCGCACAACGGGTCGGGGCTCCGAACGGCTGTACACAACTTCGAGTCGAAGATGATCCGTAAAACGCTCGTAGGGGTGGCTCACATCAATTCACCGTGACAAGGCGTCAGCACGGGTCGGAGCCTCCGCAGAGAGTGCCGGAATATATATGCCCCGAAACACCGCCGGTGTGGTTGTTGCAATCATTCTCGCTTGTATAATTCATCGTGTCCGCGCAAAGATTGTTTAAGGAGTCTCCGTCGATATCACAGTCTTTGGACGGAGTATTGGACCCCGCAGTGAACTCCTCGCAGCCGTAGGACGTATAGAACTTGGTCACTCGAGACCAACGCTCTAAATCTTCTTCATAGTGGCAGTCAGTGCCTTGGGTGGCTGGGCACTTGGGATTCACCTTGTAGCACTCGCCCAGCCTGAGGTTGCAGGTGGCGTAGATCGATGTCGCTGCATAAGCCGACATGAAGGCGATTGTTGCGGCGACTACAAGTGACAGCAGTTTGCGGTTCATAACTCTCTCCTTTGCAAAGAACTCTGGAACATTGGTTCGGGGCGGCCACGCGACCGACCCATAAAAACAATCACGATAGGAACCCGGACTTCGGTCCGGGGGGCTTTGAATTCGATATCAAGAGATCCCTTCAGCGTCCGGTCGCAAGGCAACTCGCCATCGGGTGCAACCCGCAGCACCAGTTCGCAAACGTCGGTCTCGTTCTCAACCCGCCAGCCGACAGGCAGATCGCAATGGATGTCGTTCAAGATCAGCTCTCGGCCCAGCGGAGAACTCAGCCGCAGACGCTGGCCGTGACCTTGGTTTCCTGGCACTACACTGAAATAGAGCCTGCGCGGCTCGGCAACCACGGACTCGGTCAATTGCCCTCGAACGGGGATCAGAAGGCGGTGACTTTTCGCAGCATCCACTTCAACCAGCACCGAGGACTCGAAATGGCCGAGCTTGTCTGACCCACCTGTGAAGACGAACTCGATTTCTCTTGTCGACAGGATAGACGTCTCTTGGATATTTCGAATCGAAATCACCGTGCGGTCGTTGGCGCCGACCTCCACCCGTTCCGGGAAAGCGTCCAACACGGACTTCAGCCCGCGAAACTGGATCAACCGGCGGGCCCTGTTTCCCACGACGAGCAAACCCAAATCGACGACCCCGGGAATCGCGGCCAGTACCGAGTTGGAATCAACTTCGCCAGTGATGGTCAGAAGTACCGTGTGGATCGTACCGGGTGACTGCCTCTCGATCCTCACGGCGACCTGATGCCGAAACGGCGTCGTCCCCATGCCTGGCCCCTTCGGTACAGAACCGACATTGATCGTTACCGGAATGGAAGCCATCTCCCCGGGTAGAATTGCTTTTGGGGCCGGTTCTACAACCGTACACGCACAGTCGGTGTCGATATCGTCGATCCTCAAAGGGAATTCGCCCCGATTGACCAGTTCGAAACTGGCCGTAGCAGACTCACCCTCAGCCAAAAGCCCTAGGTCGATCACCTTCTCCGGAATATGCAGCCCTGGCACACCTCCAGACGTGTCCGACCATAAGGATGATGAGGTTCCCGAAGTCCACGCCGCCAATACTCCGGCGGCCGCAAAAGTGCAACCAACGGGAACAAGCCACGTCCGTCGGGAGTTGCGTCGCCGCGCCACCTCAGGACGCCAAACCAGCAAGGCTGCGACAGTGCACAAGTCGACGATCAAAGTGTACCACGGGTTGACGGGCACCTTGCCAAAACAACCACACGATGCTTCGCCGGAAAGGGCTTTGTAGAGGGCCACGCAGGCGAAACCGCCGAAGCACAGCAGTGTGGCTCGCCACGTCCACTTGGGCCAGAGGCCGGCCATCAGCCAGAGGCCGAAGAACAACTCGAACTCGACCACGGCGATCAGGAACCAGCGA
>CAYYOX010000552.1:0-818 GCA_964473065.1 uncultured Planctomycetaceae bacterium
ATCCACACCTGGCCCGATCCGGCCCCGGCGGTTGAGGAAGATGTTGTCGCCCGGTAGTTTTGGCGAGGTGATGAATCGCACGTGGCCGTCCTCGAACCAGACGTTTAGGCCGCGTCCGCTATGGCTGGTGCTCTGATAGCCGGGCAGACTGGAACTCGGGGCGTCGGCCAGCACGGCAAAAGTCGGCCGGTAGCGGTTCTTTGTTCCGCGAGGCATGCCGGTGCTGAAGTCGCCCATGTGCATGGCGATCGTTCCCGCGCTCGAACGCCACAAGTCGCCCAGTTTTTCCAGCGGGGCGGCCTGAATCTCGGCGAAGGTCGGAACGTGGAACCCTTCCTCATCCTTCAGCGGCGAACTGGAGCAGATGAGCAGACCCGGCCGCTCGATCAGCCCGTCGCGCAGCAGGAGTTGGGCGAACGTGCCGGATGCGCCTCTGTTGCCTTGAACGAGAAGCAACGGGAAACGACCATCGTGTTGCTCGCTGTATTGGGTCAACCCACGGCCCACCTCGCGAAAATTGTTCTGGCAGACGGCCACGCGCGAGTTGAAACGGCTGGTTTGGATGGCCGGAATGGTCAACAAGGCGGCCGCGAAGAACACCGCGACCGCGATCGACACGTCGAGCCAACGTACATTGCTGATCCAACTGGGCGGAGCCTTCTCGGGAGTCATCGGCCGGCGGCGAGAGGACGGAGTCGGCTTGGGCTGGGCTTGGTTCGATTGAACTTGGGCGGCCACAGACTCGCAAGTCCGCCGGGCCAAGCCCGGCGGCGGCGTGCAGTCGGGGCGCTGCGTAAGCATGGCGTTCATAGCTGAGG
>CAYYOX010000552.1:828-4880 GCA_964473065.1 uncultured Planctomycetaceae bacterium
ACGCGCGAGTTGAACCGTCTGGTTTGGATGGCCGGAATGGTCAGCAAGGCGGCCGCAAAGAACACCGCGACCGCGATCGACACGTCGAGCCAGCGTACATTGCTGATCCAACTGGGCGGAGCCTTCTCGGGAGTCATCGGTCGGCGGCGCGAGGACGGCGTCGGCTTGGCGTGAACTTGGGCAGCCACAAACTCGCAAGTCCGCCGGGCCAAGCCCGGCGGCGGCGTGAAGTCGGGCCGCTGCGTAAGCATGGGTTCCATCGCTTGGCGCAAGGCGACCTCTTCGCGACGAAAATCGGGATCGCTCTTCAGTCGCGAGTCGAGCTGTTGTTGCTCGGCGTCGTCCAAGGCGCCAAGCAGGTGACCAAGTAATTGCTCTCGGGCGTGATCAGTCATTAGGTAGGTGGCATTCAGGAAGGTGGGTAGGCGAGAGTATGGTGCTTAGTTTTTGGATGGCAGTATGCAACCGGCTCTTCACGGTTCCGACGGGAATGTCCAACACTTCGGCCGCCTCACGGTACTTCAGTCCTTGGAAATAGACCAACATGACCACTTGCTTCGTCTGCTCCGGCAGTTCGTCGACAGCCTGGCGCACCTGTTCGTGTTGCTCGATCGCGGTGACCTCTTCGGCCGGCGAGACATTCTCGCTGTCGAGCAAATCGATCAGCGATCCCGTCTCGTCTCCCGAATCGCCGCCGATTGCCCGATCGAGGCTGACCGCCCGATGACGCCGATTGCGGCGCTGGAAATCGATGGCTTGGTTGGTGGCCACCGTGTATAGCCACGGGCGAACGCGGCGACCTGGCTCGAACTTCTCGCATTTCAGGTGGACCTGCAAAAACGTCTGCTGGAACACATCTTCGGCCATCTCGGCATCGCCCAGATAGTTCCGAAGGTAGCCGAACAACTCCTTTTCGTACCGATGAACCAAGTGGTCAAATGCCCGCCGATCCCCTCTGGAGCGGTATTCCAAGAGCAATTGCTCGTCGGTCCAGGCGTTTGACGCTTCTGTGCCAGTAGTGCTGGGCTGCATTTGTTCAATTGTGCCGTTCATTTTTGATACGTTCCGGTAAGGAGAAAGGTTCGGCCATGCCCGACAAGATCGGACATTTCATCCATGGAGCCGCCGCCCGGAGTCTCCCCGCACCGTCATTGTACCGTTTTTCGCCACGAACGAGCGAAAATCCCGCGTTTTCCGGTGTAGAAAAGCTCCGAACGCCCTGCGTCCGTCCGCTGGGAGTGTTTCGCAATTGCCGTGCCCAAACGTCACAAGCCGCGAAAAAACTTCCTCCTGGACATCTGTTGATCTCTTCAAAACCTTATCTGGCAGTGAGTTAGACCGACTCGGCGCCGGAGCGACACTTCCGACGACCCGGCCGCATGGCCGGCCTGGCCGTGAAAGTTCTTCCTTTCGCTACACGTCCCGGTCTTTGCCAACTAGTGTAAACACCGGCAACGACAGCCCAATCGTCAAACTCTGCCAAAACGGCAGGCCACTTCGGGCTTGCCTAGAGTTTTTCGCCCGTGCCGTTGGAATCTTGGTCTGGACGCCAGCCCGAGAGTCTGGCCTTCTCGTTGCCGCAACGTGGAAGATCCTGTAGAAATAACACGGATCGAACGATGCTTGACAAGCAAGCCATGTTTTTCCCATTTTCCCCCTTTCCCTTTTTTCCTACCCTAATCCATGGCCAATCGCGACAACCATTACGAGGCGGCGTTCGAGCAGTACTTGCGCGGGCGGGGTGTGCCGTATGTGGCCGTCGACGAGGCCAAGCGGAGTGTGCTTAGCGATGGGGGGTCTATCAAGAGTCTCGACTTCATTGTCTCGGCGCCCGGCGAGACGTCTTGGTTGGTCGATGTGAAGGGGCGTCGCTTTCCCTCGGGCGAAGAGCAACGGCAATACTGGAAGAACTGGTCTCCCCGCGAGGATCTGCAGAGTATGGCCCAATGGGAAGTCTTGTTCGGCCAGGGTTTCCAGGGGCTGTTCGTTTTCGCCTACGATGTACTGGGCGATCGCTCGCCGCTGCCCGAGGAGCAGTTGTTCGAGTATCGCGATAACCTTTACGGCTTCATCGCGGTCCGATTGGCTGACTACGCGGCCTACGCGCACCAGATTTCGCCAAGTTGGGATACGGTCGCCATGCCGACGGCCGACTTCCGCCGTCTGGCCCAACCGATGGACGAGTTGCTTTGCGCGGAGGATGACTTAGACGAAAAAACGTCGGGCAAGCCCGACCGCTAAACGTCGGATGGGTGGCCGCTATTCTTCTTGCGGTGCGACCAGTGTGACTTCGCCGTAGTGGTCCATGTTGATCCAGAAGTCGATCTGGTTGCCGCTCCACATTTGCAGGCTCTTGCGACCTTCGCCATCGTCGTCGCAGACGTTGGTGTCCAGGCCCAGGACGGTGTTCGGCTCGAGCGTCAAGTCGGGCACGACGAAACCGATCTCCACGATATAGCCCGTCTCGGTCTTCTGCATCTTGGCCTCGCCCGCCCATTGTTGCTCGAAGAGCTCGTTTTGCGGGTTGTCCATCGGATAGAGCGGCGAGAGCGTGTCGTCGACGAACACCAGGACCGGCGAAGTGGGTACGAAGTGTATTTCGTAACCGCGGAGCACTTCCTTACCGTCCTGTTCGATCTTTCGCTTTCCCTTCTGGTTCTTCGGGTCGAGCACGATCTCGATGCACTCGTTCTTCCAGGAGTTGTCCTGCATGGGCGGATCGATGTGGCGGTCGTCGGTCACCTCGAAGAGGAAGTAGAGTTTGTTGTCGTTCCAAGCCGCCCGCCAACTGTAGCTGTGGTCCTCGTCGCCTTTCCATGTCTCGAGCGTCATGCCTTGTCCGAGCCACAAGTGTTCCTTGCCGGCCACCACGTTGGGCTGGACGCCTTCCCAATCGCTCGGATCGCCGTCGACCGTAATCTGCCGTTTGACCAGATCGTACTTAGGATGATTGAACGGTCCCTGCGGCTCGGTGTTCGACGTTTCCGGCGGAGTGCATCCGGCCAGCAAGAATGTTGCCGAGAGGGCGAGGGCTAGGTTGATTCGTAAGCGTGACATGGAAAGTTTCTCCTTCTTGTTTAGCGATTAACGGGCTTGTTTAGCGATTAACGGGACTGTTGGGCAAGCAGTTCTTCGGCCATGCGGCGATAGTCTTCTGCGCCGTTCGAGTTTGCCGCGTATTGGAAAATCGATTGGCCGAAACTGGGAGCCTCGGCCAGTCGGATGTTTCGTCGAATCCGGGTCTCGAAGATCCGGACCGCGGACCAAGGCATGTTTTGATCCCGAGCGGAGTCGAAGAAATCGGTCAGGTCCTGGCTCACTTCGGCGGCCAGCCGCGTGTTGGCGTCGTATATGCACAGCAACACGCCGCTGACTTGCAACGAGGAGTTGATCCGGGCGGCGACCAATTCGATCGTCTCCAGCAGCTTACCCAGCCCGTGCAATGCGAGGAAGTGTGGCTGCAAGGGAATGAACACTTCGGTCACGGCAGCCAGGGCGTTGAGCGTGAGGATCCCCAGCGACGGCGGGCAATCGATCAAGAGGTAGTCGAACTCGGACTGCTCGGCGGCCAGTTTGTCGCGCAAAATCACCTCGCGACCCACCACGCCGGAAAGCTCGATCTCGGCACCCGCCAGATCGAGGCTCGATCCGACCACGTAAAGGTTTTCGGCCACCTCTCGCCGCACGTCGGACAACGGCGCCTTGCCGGTCAGCACGTCGTAGATCGACGGCTGCTCGGGTCGCGGGTCGAGGCCCAAGTGCAACGTCGCATGGGCCTGGGGGTCGAGATCGATCAGGCAAACGCGTTTTCCGGCCTCGGCCAGCGCGGCGCCCAGGTTGACGACCGTCGTCGTCTTTCCCACGCCGCCTTTCTGGTTCATTACCGCGATCGAACGCATCGACTTATCCCCAGGTCTGCCGCATCGTGGCCGGATAAGCTCTGATTATACGGACCGGCCAATGCTTTGCCAGTCTATGTCCGAAAAAGTGCCTTTCAGGCCCGGCGTGGCCTGTGGACAGTGTTTCGCTTTAGTTGGCGTATCACCACGATC
>CAYYOX010000553.1:0-4880 GCA_964473065.1 uncultured Planctomycetaceae bacterium
CGGATTCTAGAAAGCGGATCAATTGATCGTAGTATTGCCGAGGTTGGGGATCGTTGTGATCGAGGCCCGGTAGCACGATGAACTGTTTCGGTTCGTTCGCGGCGTCAAACAGGCGTCTTCCCAACTCGAGGGGAACGATCGTGTCGGCGTCTCCGTGGCTTTGCAGCAGCGGACCATGGTGGGCGCCGATCTTCCCGAGCGAGTCGAGCCGAGTACGCATCATCTTGCGAACCGGCAAGAAGGGATAAAGACGGGCCGCCATGTCGGGAACCGATGTGAACGTACTTTCCAGGACCAGTGCCTTCGCTCCGTCGCGTGCCAAATCGACCGCCACAGCCCCGCCGAGCGAACGGCCCAAGAGCACGATCTCGGTTTCTTCGATACCCTCGCGTTGTGCAAGCCATTCCCGGGCTGCCCGTGCGTCGGCCAGGATTCCCGCCTCGTTGGGTTCCCCTTCGCTGCGACCGTAACCGCGATAGTCGAAGATCAGCACGGAGACGCCGACACGGTCGTGCAGTACGCCGAGCGCTGGGGTTCGATGGCTGAGGTTTCCGGCATTACCGTGGCACAACAACACGGTTGCCCGAGGGTTTTCGTGCGGCACGTACCAGCCGTGGATTCGCGTACCGTCGTCGGCCTCGAACCATGCATCTTCGACGGTGATCCCCTCGGGTTGCCAATCGCCCTCGGGATATTGTGCGGGAAAGAAGATGAAGGCTTCTTCGAATATCATCAATATCACCACAAGCAGCGCGGCTGCCAGAATAAAGCCACCGGCAAGCCGGCCGACCGTTCTCACGACAGATAATCTCCCGCAGGATTGTTTAGCCACGGATGAAACACGGATTGAACACGGATTTAGTTTAGGGTGCCCGGGCATTGCGGCCCCTGTCAATTGGCTTGTAGGAGGCGACTCCCCTGAGTGTATTCCCCTTTTCCTTCTTTCCCCTTTTTCCCTCCTCCCTTCATATCCTGTCCATCCTGTTGATCCCGTCAATTCTCTGTAAACATCTGCCAAGAAACAAACGACCTCGCACGGCCGGTGAGCAGCGCGAGGTCGGTAAGTCCGATGCGGGCCGGGCCCTTCCGGCCGGGGGTTATTTGAAGTTGTAGTTGGGGTTCTTGATGTCGAAATCAGCGTTGGTTAATCCTTTGTTGAGTTCCAAGTTCAGGTAGGTGTATTCCTCGAGTAGTGGAGGAGCTTCTCCCTTTCTCTTCGGCCAGTCGTACGAGGCATATCGCAGGGGGAGATCCCACTCATCGTCTACGAAGATCCGCGCCATGTGGAATCGGAATTCCCGCCTCGCAACAGGATGGACGACTTGGATGCACGTGCACTTGCGACCATTGATCGTGGCCCCCTTGAGAAACTTCACCTCGCACTCGCCGAACTTGATGTCCTCTTTGGCCACCTCGGCCAAGCGTCGAATCAGATTCAAGAGCCCGATTTCGGTCAATGGGTAACGCTGCCCCCGCATGGCAATCAACCCGTCGGGCGCCAAGGGAATCGTTCCGATAAGCCGGTTTTGCATACCCGTGCCGTGGGCCATTATCTTTCCGTCATTTTGGCCTTCGACGTAGATGACCTCGCGGCCTTTGAGATCCTTCGGCTTCATGAAGTAGAGATAGACGCTAAAGGGTTTGTGGCGTACCTTGAGGAAGATGTATTCCTGGTTACCCAGTTTTCCGTTGAGCCGTTCCCTTTTGACCAGCGTTGCCGTGTAGTCGTGGATTTTCTCGACGTTGCCGATGCCGTTGTTGGCCCAAACCAGCGCCGGCATCAGCGGATGCACGTTCGGATCGGCGGGTGCGACAAGCTGATCGACCGGCGATTGAGAGTCCACGGTGGAGCGTTCCGCCAATCGATAAGCAGGACGTCCGCCCTGGCTGACGCGTTGTTGGGAAGCCGGCATCGCCGGGCTGTAGCGATTGGGCTCGCGACGATTAGCCGATTGCCGATTGGGGGGCGATGTTCGAGAGCCGATTCGGTCCTGGCCTGCGGCAGGCGAGAATAACAGAGCAGTCAACAGCAGCGTTGGCGCCCAACAGGAGCCAAATCCTTTACGCAAGACCATACAGTCCTCCTTGGTTGGTATGGCTGCCGAGAGTCGACGAGATCGTTTCACTCGATCAACTGCCGAACGCTCGGTGGCAAATGTCTTCCTTGAGGCGGGTTAGTTGGCAAGTTGCGTTCCAACTCGGCCAAAAAATCAACCCCGTCAGGACGGTGGCCCCAAAAACCCTTGAAAACGGGCGATTTTCGATTGCCTACAGTTTCCAGGTTTCCTGATTGACACATATCCCCGTTCGACCTTATCGCAATATTTTCCAGGAAGAATTACAATGTTTCTTTTGCAAGCGGCCGTTTGCCCAACCGGTGCGACGCGATTGTCCAAACCGCCAAGATCGACCCTTAAAACTTACCCAGTTTCCGACGTTTTGTGGAGATCAATCTGTGACTAAGCCAAAGATTCTTGTAAAAACCATCCTCTCGACCCCCTTCCAGCAGAATACCTACATAGCCCGACTCGACGGGTCGACCGACTGTCTCGTCATAGATCCGGGCTTGGAGCCGGAAAAAACGCTGCATTACCTGGATGCCGAGGGCCTTCAGCCGGCCGCCATCCTGAACACGCACGGGCACAGCGATCACATCGGCGGCAATGAGGCCTTGAAGCGGCGGTGGCCCGAGTGCCCCCTGGTTATCGGGGAAATCGAGGCGGCCAAGTTGACCGATCCGATGCTGAATCTGTCCGGCATGTTCGGCGCGGCGTTGGTAAGTCCCCCGGCCGACGAGACGGTCAACGACGGACAGATCTACTCGGCCGCCGGAATCGATCTGACGGTCCACGTCATCCCGGGCCATTCGACGGGCCATGTGGTGTATGTATGCTCGTCGGAAGATCCGCCGCTGGTTTTCGTGGGCGATGTGATTTTCTCGGGCAGCATCGGCCGAACGGATTTCCCCGACGGCGATTTCCAGCAACTTGCCGACGGCATCCATCAGAAGCTGTTCACGCTCCCCGACGAGACGGTCCTTTGGCCCGGCCACGGTCCGTCGACGACCGTCGGTCAAGAGAAGCGCACCAATCCCTTCGTGGGGATTCGATAGCCGAGGACTTGTAAAGGTACTGCTTCCGGTATTCGTTTGGCCTCCGCCGGTACTGTTTCGAGTCCCTTGGAACTCAAAACAAACAGCCAAACGGTGGCAGCCAAGCATTAGGCAACTCGCAGGTAACCGGCGAGCACTTTCAACAGGCGTCAGGGGGCGACGCAGAATCCGGCGCACGTGACTCGCAAAGTACGGCACAGCCAATTGCCACCGAGATTCGCCGCCACTCACAACTATCGACGCAAGCCCTTGCGCCCGTGGACAATAGGCCCGCCCTGGCTGGAGATGGCGAAGCCTTGGCAATATAGCAAAGTGACCCCAACGGGACTCGAACCCGTGTTGCCGGCGTGAAAGGCCGGAGTCCTAGACCGCTAGACGATGGGGCCGTACGCACTAATAGCGTCGAATCGCGTCAGGATATGGCCTGGCGCAGCTTGCGTCAAGGGGACCGGGCGGACAGAAAGACCGGTCGCTAAGGCGAGAGGGCGAGTCTGGAAGAGGCTTTATCCGGCGGGGGGGGAGGCAATTGGGCCGGTTTTTAGGCCCGAAAGAAAAGCTGCTTAGGGATCGCTAACGTTTTCAGCGGCATCGGCCGGCTTACTCGCCGTCTTGTCGCCAGCGGGCGCGTCGTTGCGATGGATCGCATCGAAAACCTCGCGCCGGTGGACGGGCACCTCTTTCGGCGCCTCAATCCCAAGACGAACCTTGTCCCCTCGGATTTCTACGACCACGATCGTAATGTCATCGTTGATGACAATACTCTCGTTCTTCTTACGCGATAAAACCAACATGCTGCGTTCCTTCGGTTCCCCACCCCTTGCAGTGGGGGTGTAACAGAATCCAACCGCTCCCGCGCTCGCGGGAACATCCATCATTCCTACAATACGCTGGATCGGCGCGAAGTCAAGCAAAATACGCGCCGGAAAAAGCGAGAACTCCCCGGCTGCGGCCGATTATCCGAGTTTGCCGATTATTCGGACCTTGGCTCGACGCGGCGAGAGCTTCGCCAAAGCCGATGGACACACTCGTAAATCGTTATATAGAAAGGGATTACAACATCTATTGCACAGCCATTTCCACTCAGATTTCTAAACCAACTTTCTCAACGGATTTTTGGCCGTTTTGAGCGGAGAAACCACGCTAATGAGCCGTGCGCATCCAGTCGTAGGTACTTGATTCTGTCCAAAAACGGCACGCCTTGGCCTCTCTTGCAGGAGGCGACTACCGTCGCCGACCGGAATGCCCAGACGTAGAAATCGGCGACAGGAGTCGCCTCCTACAGACTTGGTTAGAATCAACCTCGCGCCCACGCAGAGTGGGAATCGGCGACAGGATGGGAATCGGCGACAGGAGTCGCCTCCTACAGAATTCGTTTGCGATGCGGCCTTGGCGGTGCTTGCCGATTTGGTATGGTGGCTTATAATGGTCGCTTCGATCCGAGACGAAAGCCGGATCCGCTTGCTCTGGAGTGCCCATGAAGAACTGGTTCCGAAACATTTTTGACGCGGTTATCACGGTGGCCAAGGCCCTTAGGGTCTCGATGCGCTATTGGGTCATTACCTACAACCCTCGGCGGCGAACGTACACCGAGCACTATGAGTATCCCGAATTGCCGGTGACGGTGGCCGAGCGATACCGCGGGTTTCACCGTTTCGACTTTGCGGTGTGTATTGCCTGCGAACGGTGCGGTGTGGAATTGTCGTTCGGCGATATGTAGATCAGCCAGGGGCGCATGCTGGACCGCACACGCGTTAAGCGCGAGGCGTGT
>CAYYOX010000554.1:0-4110 GCA_964473065.1 uncultured Planctomycetaceae bacterium
TCACGGT
This sequence comes from uncultured Planctomycetaceae bacterium, assembly GCA_964473065.1. Lineage (GTDB taxonomy): Bacteria > Planctomycetota > Planctomycetia > Pirellulales > Thermoguttaceae > CAYYOX01. The sequence continues at coordinate 8 of CAYYOX010000554.1, forward strand.
CCCGTCATGTCCCACCTGGTGGCGTCGCCAGGCGCGCACCCGCGCACTCTCCGACCAAAGCCGGACGATTCGCGTGCCGGTACACATGATCGACACGATGAGCAAAGTTCGAACCATCTCACGCAAGCTGGTCCAGGAATACGGCGTGGAACCGACGCTCGAGCAGACCGCCGAGGCGGCTAACTTGTCGGTCGCGGAGACGGCCTGCGTGATGCGGATGGCGAAGCAGCCGCTCTCGCTCGATCAACCGGTCGGCGAGCACGACGATACCTACTTCGGTGATTTTCTGGAAGATTACCGCGAGGACGATCCGCTTTACGAGATGAACCACGAGATGCTCAAGGCCCGCTTGGCCGAGGTGCTCGGGGCGCTCGACTATCGCGAGCGAGAAATCCTCCGGCTGCGATACGGACTGGCCGACGGCTACGCCTACACGCTGGAAGAAGTCGGCAAGATCTTCTCGGTCACCCGAGAGCGAGTCCGCCAGATCGAGACCAAGGCCGTTCGCGCGTTGCAGCATCCGGTGCGAGCGAAGAAACTCTCCGGCTTCGTCGAGCCATCCACCCAGGCAACGCCCGGAATCCTCCCGAGTGCCATGGAAAACGTGTAGGAAATCCAAATGACGAAATCCGAATGACGAATGACGAAGATATAGTTCTCCCTTTCGTCATTCGTGCTTCGTCATTCTACTGCGTGGGTCTTCGTTTCTCGGCTTCAATCAATTGCTGTCTTATTTCGAGACGATTCCGTTGTCGATTGAGATCCCGGGATTCGTCTTTCAACTTTTGCACATTCTGGTCCAGCATACGCAACTCGAACTCCCTTGACTCGTATTGCTTATTCGCACCGGCCAGGCTTTGCATATCACTGAGGCGGGAGAGGACGAATTGTTCTCGGGCCTCCAATTCCGCCGAATCGATGGTCGCCTGCAAGAGTTGTTCGTTCAACGCGGCGAGCGCACCCTGACCGTCTTTTCCCGCAAGTTCGTCCTTTCGCTTTACCAGGCGGATCATAGCTTCTGCGAACTCGGCCCTGGCCTTTCCCAGCTCGCTTTGACTTGCCGTTGCATTTTTCACGCGTGCCATTAGGCTAGCAACGTTGCCGTGTCGAATATCGACGATTTCACGGAGCCTGCCTAACACGTCGTCTTTCTTTGCTTTGCCCGCGGCCTTCCCGGACAATTCGACAATGGCTCGCTCAATCGCACTGATTCGGCCGCGTTTGCCATACAACTCCACTTGCACGTTGACCAGCTCGATCGCCAAGGTTCTTGCGACCTCGCTGTAAGATTCCGGCTGGAAATGCTTCTTGGCCATTTCAGCTCGGATGGCCTGCTGAGTGGCGGCGACCTCTTGCTGTTGCTGGGTCATTATGTCCAGGTTACGACGCAACAGGCCTCCTTCCATCTGTAACATTTCCAAGGAGATACGTACTTTGGCCTTGCTTGCTCTGGACTCGGGGTGCAACGGTCCCACTTCGTCTGATCCTTCAGCCGTCCTGGAAGTTGTCGCCTCGGCCGGTTCCTCGGAGCGTGCGGAACTTGGCGATAGAAGCAGTGCCATGGCGGCCAGCAACAAGGCGCCGGCGTGGGCACGCCCAGAAAACGTACGATCGAACAAGCTACTTATTTGAAAAGGTTTCATGGTCTAGATTCCTCCGGTAATTGGGGGCCGATCATCGCCAGCCGTTCGGCGGCAAGGTCAGCCCACCTGGTGTTGGGAAAACGGTCTACAATTCGTCGATAGTCGTTCGTGGCCGACTCGGCCAGGCCAAACTGCCGATGCTTCAAGTCGGCGCCGCACAAGATGATAATCGCCGTACGGTCCGTTTGCTCTTGAAGGAGTTGGGCCGTGTCGGGCCGGCGACGCAGTCGACTCAACTCCCGTTCGGCCGCCACGCGTCTTCGCACGGCCAGCAGCAGGTCCAACTCATTCTCGCAACGTTCGATCTCGGCCCGTAGACGGTGCAGTTCGGCATCTTCGGCCGCCACTTGTCGCGTCTCGGCGGCAGGCCGATCCTCGGAAAGTTCCCGTTGATCCGGCGTCCGGCTTGTAGGAAGCACTTGCCAGGCAAGCACCAGCAAGAGAGTCGCAGTTGCGAGGCCCCCCACCATAATCGAACGACCCCGACGACGGTCGGCGATTTGCCGAACGCGTTGGCCGAACTCTTCGTCGGCCTGCGGACCGGCGCCTGCGACCGTGTCGGTCCGGCACAACAGATCTCGCAAAGGGTCGTGCGTCATGGTTTCATTCCTCTTGCAACTCGGCTAGCAACGGCTTGAGTCTTTGGCGGGCCCGATGCAGCCGAACCTCGACCGCGTTTCGTTTCAACTGAAGCTCGGCGGAAATCTCGTCGATGCTTAGCTGCTCCAAATAGTGCAGCGCAATCACCTCGCGATCGCGTTGGGGTAACGCTCTGACGGCGGCACGCACTCTTTGAAACCGCTCGCGATCGAGAACCGGTTGATCGGCGCCCGAGCAGTCCATCGGCGGAGGCGTCCGCCGGATCCACTGCCACCAGTCTGCTCGTAGACGCCATTTTCTTTGCCTCACACGACACTGGTTCACCGCGATTCGCCGCAGCCAGGTGGCCAGCGTTGCCTCGCCTCGAAAGCGTGGCCAATGCCGCCAAGCCGCCAAAAACACCTCTTGCACCACGTCATCCGCCTCGTCGTCCCACGCCAGCAGCCGATAGACCAACCGCGCCACCGCAGCGTGGTGGTCTGCCACGATCTCGTCGAACGCCTTGGAATCCCCCCCGGCGAGCCGCTGCAATAATACCTGATCGCGATCGTCGGAGGGCATCGGCTTGCGCGGCCTGCGGGACAAAGCGGCTTGTGTCATGCGTGTCATAATCAATAGATGCGCGGCCCGGCAAATACTTACAGGCGGGTGCGGGTTTTTCTTGGTTGGCCCAGCTTTGGCGAGCGGTGGGCCCAGCGGGTGATGCCACAAGTGCTCAAGGAGCTGATGCGCCATGGCGAGATAGATACTACGCTACGATATTACGTCGGCCGCAACGCGGCAACCACGGCGGCCACGATTTGGGAGTGGTACGACGGGCACGGCGCAGCTTTGGGTGACTTCTTGGGTGACTCGACGATTTCCGGCAAGCCCAACAAAAAAGCCCCGCCGTAACTCGTTGCTACGGAAGGGCTTACGTGTCGGGGCGAAAGGATTTGAACCTTCGACCTTCTGACCCCCAGTCTTTTCAAGCCGGATTTCCTCTGACTGGTGGTTGTTGATAGGTGTTGACGCTGCACCGACTTACGCTTACGCTTACGCTTGCGTTGACGGTTCTACCTCGTATTTGACCTAAATTGACAAAATCGGTAGCACCGCGGTAGCACCAGCTTGGTGCTACCCTGGCGCTACCAAGAGGAAATCATGGCCCGCTTCCCATTCACAGTGGCCCGGCTACAGGCAATCGAACGACCCGACAAGGGCCGGGTGTACCATTATGACGAGAAGTCCCCCGGGCTGTGCGTGTGCGTCACGCATACCGGTCGGCGGACCTTCTACTTCTACAAAAAGATCGACGGCCGCCCCCAGCGGATCCGGCTCGGTCGCTTTCCGGGAGTGTCGATCGGCGATGCTCGGGATGCGGTCGCCGAAATGAGTGGCGAAGTGGCCCGCGGCGCAGATCCGGCAGAGGAACGGCGGGCCCGGCGGGAATCACCCTCACTCCAAGACCTGTTCGATCATTGGTGGGAAACCCACTCGAAACCCCACAAGCGGACGTGGGAAGATGACAAGCGGATCTTCGACAAGTATCTAGGCAGGCACCGCAACCGCCGGCTGGCCACGATCACCAAGGCGGACGTGCAGCGCTGGCATACAGCCTTCGGCGCTGATCATGGTCCTTATCAGGCGAATCGAATCAGAGCCCTCCTGTCGGCCATGTACGGGCTGGCGACCGATTTGGGGCACGACTGCCCGAACCCATGCGTGGGCGTGCGGCGGTTCAAGGAAGAGACCAGAGAGCGATTCTTGCAGCCGGCCGAGAGGCGGACGTTCTTTGAGGCGTGGGCCGAGGAAGAGCCCTTGTGGCGTGACTACTTCCTGCTGTTGCTTTCCACCGGCCCACGCCGGGCAAACCGGGCC
>CAYYOX010000554.1:4120-4873 GCA_964473065.1 uncultured Planctomycetaceae bacterium
GGACGGTCCCATAGAGGATCCACGGAAGGCATGGGAGCGGATTCGGAAGCGGTCTGGTCTGGCCGATCTGCGAATGCACGATCTGCGGCGAAGTTTGGGCTCATGGCAGGCAACGCTGGGAGCGAGCCTCTTGGTTGTGGGGAAGTCGCTAGGGCATCGCGACCACAAGACGACCGAAATCTACGCCCGGCTGCAACTTGATCCGGTACGCGAAAGCGTTGCTCAGGCCACCAACGCCATGACCAAAGCCGGCGCGACCGTGATCGAAGCCGGCGGCGTGCGGCTGCTGGAAGAAAACAAGGAATAGGGAGTCCCTGGAAATGGCGAAAGACAAAGAAGTTGATCGCGAAATGTCGAACCCATACGAGTCGGCTCCGTTCCTGGGGGCCCCAGGCCCGTGGATAGATCGACTGCGGGAGGGATGGGAGAAGGCCTTTGTTCCGCGATTCGAAGAACATTTGGCCGCGGACGAGATTCTGAAGCTTGTTGCCCGCTGGAGGCATTTGGAACACAAGCTATGTGCACCCTTGCTGGGCCCGCCGACGGCCGACGCCAAGACGTTCGTGTTCAGCCACGAGTGGCTGTGCGTTAGGGAGGATTTGATTCTCACGACGCTACGGCTAGGCGTCGAAGCCGTTCGGCAAGGTCTCAAGTCGGCGACTTATGTTGCACTTGGCAAGATACTGGAGTCTGCCGACCCGGCGAGCAAAGCCCCATGGGTCGTGTCTGATAAGTTCGAGGAGTGTGATGAGT
>CAYYOX010000555.1:0-4865 GCA_964473065.1 uncultured Planctomycetaceae bacterium
ACGACGAGTTGATGGTCTACGAGGAGGTCGTGTTGGACATGCGGAAACCCAACCGCGTCCGCCGGCTGGCCATTCCGCCCGAGGGGATCGTGCTGCAGCCGAACCAGCTCTACCTGGGCCGCACGGTCGAGCGCACCGAAACGCACAATCTGGTGCCCATGATCGAAGGCCGCTCGTCGGTGGGCCGGCTGGGGTTGTTCGTTCACGTGACGGCCGGGTTCGGCGACGTGGGATTCTGCGGCTATTGGACTCTGGAGATGTTCGCCATCGGGGCGATACGAATCTATCCCGGGCTGCCGATCTGTCAGATCTTCTACCACGGCATCGAAGGGTCGTTCGAGGAATACTCCAGCGACAAGTACCAGCACAACACAGACATCCAGCCGAGCCTGCTCTTCAAGGAACTCAACCCCGACGGCCAATACGACCCCCAGATGAAACTCCCCTTCGGCATCGAGCGTCCGCAAGGATAAGGACTTGTAAAAGGATTACTTCCGGAATTCGTTTAGCCGCCGCCGGCACGGCGTGAGGGCCAGATGTCCAATCTCATCGCCGTGCCGGCGACGGCTAAACATCTCATCGCCGTGCCGGCGACGGCTAAACGTCTCATCGCCGTGCCGTCGGCCGGTAAACAATCTGACGGCACACGTCCCGCAACGGCCGCCTATTGCCCGGCAGTCGGCGCCGGTTGGGCGCCGTTAAGGGCTTGCTCGATCTCGTGCGGGGGAACGACTACGCCGCAACTGACGATGAATTGGAACGCCTGGTCGATCGTGATGTTCAGGTCGATCGTCTCACTCTTGCGGACCGTGACCGTGAAGCCGGTCATGGGCATCGGCGAGGTCGGCATCAACACCGAGAGGACCGGTTCTCCGGCGACCGAGCGGATCGCCTCCATGCTTTCGCCGGTGACCATCCCCAACGACCAGATACCCTTGCGAGGATACTCGACGGCCACCACGCGCGTGTACTCGATTTCCCGTTCGGTGAACAGAAAATCGCTGACCTGTTTGACCGAAGAATAAACGTTTCGCACCAAGGGAAGCTGATTGATGATGCGTTCGAAACGGCTCCAGAAAAAGTGTCCAATGCCGGCCGCCATGAACTTGCCCAGCAAGTACAGCACGATGATCAGCAGGGCCAAGAAGAAAGGAATCGCCAGTTCGGGTTGAAGCCAGGTCAGGTCGGCATAGCGGCGATAAAAGCCCAGGGCCGTTTCCGGCCGAGGATCGCCCGGGCTCGCTTCCACCACCGAATAGACTTCCGTGGGGATAAAGGAGTTCGTCTGGCCGACTTGATGGTACTCTTGCCCGTCTTCCGTGAAAGTCGCTTTCGATCTGTCCGGTTCGACACGAATATCTTTTGCGACCCAAACGATCGCCTCCCGAGCCCCGGTCGTAACCGGTGAGAGCACGTACTGGTAGGTCGCGTTGAGGACCCAGCCGAAGATAAGGATCGTCAGCAGAGGCGGAAACACCACGCCCAACCCTCGCAGCACGGCCGTGCGGAAGGGGTGTTTGGCGGGCGGTTTGTTCTCGTCAGGTTTTTTGGCAGCAGATTCCATCACTCTATTCTTCTCGTTCCACACTGCGGGACAAGGGCCACCTCCCGATGCCCACCGCGAGTCGCGCTAGTCGGGTGGGTATCCGCTATGTAAGTCTACGTCGAACCGGGGCCTTGGGCTCGGGCCAGCACGGCCACGGCGACCGTGGCGGCTCCCGCCTTCTTCAGCGCCTTGGCCACTTCGCTGCACGTGGCGCCGGTGGTCAAAACGTCGTCAACCAGCAGCACTCGCCGGCCTTTCAGACCGGTCGCCCGGCGAATGCCGAACGCACCACGGACGTTCTGGAACCTCTGGTGTGGCGATAAGTCGACCTGTGGCAAGGTGTTACGCCTGCGGGCTACCGCGTGACGGCGGGCCGGGATCCCGAGAAACTCGCCCAAACTGGCCGCCAAGACCTCCGGGTTGTTGGTTCCGCGCCGCAGGCGACGACTCCAGTGCATCGGTATCGGAACGACCAAATCGGCCTTCCATTGGGTCAAAAGCTGGCCACGTCGCCAGGTAAACAACCACCCCATGGCCGCCGAAAGGGAATCGCCGCTACGGCGTTTCATCCGCAGGACCACATCCCGGAGCTGTGACGCATAACTCCCTAGGGGGAATACGGCATCGAAGTGCAGGCGGGTGTTTCGACACAACCCGCACGGGATGGGCACATATTCTTGGTCCGGCAGCGAGGATCCACACCGTGGGCAGCCGTACCAGACCTCGGGGCCAAGAGTCTGCCGGCATTCGGCGCACAAGGAGAAATCATCCCCGAGCTCGGGCAATTCGCCGTCGCAGGCCGCGCATCGGGGCGGAAACAGCAATCGGACCCCGGCCGTACCCAAACGGGTAAGATGGCGGCGAAAAGGGCGAACCGAGGCGGCCATAAGTGGGTCCAGGGAAGCGAAATGAATAGCTCGGTCGACAAGTTGGGAACTTGTCGCGTAACCGACTCGTACCATGATACAGGCTCCCGCCGCGGCGTACAGCGGGCAAGAGTCCTTCCAGGGCCGCAAACATCTTGACTTAGAGTCGTTCCTTCCCCTATGCTGCCACCTCGCATATTTTGCCATGCTATCCCAGAATGCGACAACTATGATGCCTGACCAAGCCGGTTTGAGCCAGCGAGCCCGATGGGCCGGAGGAGAACCGATTGCCAATATATTGATGGCCCAGACGCTGGCCCATCCGGAACTGATATCGCTGGCCGCCGGGTTCGTCGATCACGATACCCTGCCGGTGGAACCGACCCGACGGGCGTGGGAAGCCATCGGGGCTGATCCCCGGTTGGCCAGATCCGCCCTGCAATACGGCACCACGATCGGCTACCCTCCGCTGCGCGAAGCGATCGTCGAGCGGATGCTCGACGCAGATCGGCAATGCGGCCAGGGTTATAACATTTCGCCCGATCAGGTCGTCGTGACGGCCGGCAGCAACCAACTGTTGTTCCTTGTAGGCGACACGCTGTTGGACCCGGGCGACTTGGTGATCTGCGGCGCGCCGAGCTATTTTGTTTTCCTCGGCACGCTAAAGAACCTGGGCGCCAAGGCGATGGGCGTACAGATCGACGAGCACGGGCTGATCCCCGAGGCCGTCGAAGACGAGTTGAAACGCCTGAAAGCGGCCGGAGAGTTGGGACGCGTTAAGGCGATCTATGTGACCACCTACAGCGACAACCCCAGCGGCATTACGTTGCCGGAAGAACGTCGGACGGCCTTGATCGAGATTGCCCGTCGGTGGTCAACGGAGAACAAGATCTACGTGATCGAGGACGCCGCCTATCGCGAGCTCCGCTACTATGGTGACGATACGGCCAGCTTGCGTGCGCTGGACGAACAGGACGATCGGGTGATTCATGCCGGTACGTTTTCCAAATCGTTTTCGCCCGGGATTCGCGTCGGCTGGGGTATCCTGCCGAAGGAGCTTGTCACCCCCGTATTGGCCCAGAAGGGACACGTCGATTTCGGCTCGCCTAACCTCAACCAACTGCTGATGGCGACCGTGTTGAGGATGGGGTTGTTCGATTCGCACGTGAAACAGTTGCAAGAGGGTTATCGCCGGAAGATCGACGCCGTACTGGAAGCGGCCGATCAGTTTCTGGCCCCGATCGGCGGGATCCATTGGGTGCGCCCTGCCGGGGGATTGTACGTTTGGCTGCGGTTGCCCGAGCATATCGATACGGGACTTTCCGCAGCGCTGTTCGATCGGGCCGTTGACCAGGGCGTGCTCTATGTGCCCGGAGAGTGTTGTTACCCCGAAGCGCCTCGACCGGCGGCGAAGAACATGCTGCGGCTGAGTTTCGGGATCCCCTCGTGTGAGAGTATCCGGCGGGGGATCGAAGCCCTGGCCCGAGCCATTAGTCAGGTGGTGTGATGCGGATTATCGATCGTTACCTGTTGGGCCAGTTCTTGCGGACCTTCGTGATCTGTTATATCAGTCTGGCCGGGCTGTTCATTGTCTTCGATGCCTTCACGAACCTCGAAGAGTTTATGAACAACAGCGACGGCGCGGTCGGGCTGTTCAAGTTGCTCGGTTCGTTTTACGGGTACCAGTCGATCATGTTCTTCGATCGCACGGCCGGGCTGTTGACGCTGACCGCGGCTACGTTCACGATCTCCTGGTTTCAACGCAACAACGAGATGACGGCCCTGTTGGCGGCCGGTGTTTCGCGTATTCGCATGGTGACGCCGATCCTGCTTGCGGGCGTAGCGATTGCGGTGTTTTCGGCCGCGAACCGCGAGCTGATCGTGCCGCGGTTCCGCCGTGAAATGGCCCGGCGGCCCCAAGATTTAGCCACCGACCAAGGCAAGGCCATTGAACGCAGCTATGACAATCAGACCGACATCCACCTTGGTGGAAAATTGGCATACGCGGATCAACAGCGGATCGAAAAGCCCCAGTTTCTCTTGCCGCGGGATCTGGACCATTTTGCCCGGCAAGTGACGGCCGAAAACGCCTACTACAAACCGCCGCAGGAAGGCCGGCCGGGTGGATATCTGTTCGACAAAGTCACGCAACCGGAAGATATCGCCAAGCGACGCACCTTGAAACTGGGCGAGCGGCCCATAGTGATCACCCCGCGCGACGCGCCCGGCTGGCTCGAGCCGAACCAATGTTTCGTGGTCAGCGACGTGACTTTCGAGCAATTGACCTCCGGCCAGAAGCTGCGACGATTCGATTCCACGGCCCAGTTGATCGCCGGGCTGCACAACCCGAGCCTCGACTACGGCCCCAGCGTTCGCGTGGCCGTTCACACGCGAATCGTCAACCCGTTTATGGATTTGACGCTCTTGTTTCTAGGGCTGCCGCTGGTCGCGTC
>CAYYOX010000556.1:0-4854 GCA_964473065.1 uncultured Planctomycetaceae bacterium
AGAGCCTATACTCGATCTCTCAGAACCTGTCAATCCAGATGGAATGAGACACTAGTTGACATTTTGGGCAACTGTGATAAACTGGTTGCCACTGTTCGTTTTCCGGGCGCTCGACAGGGAGGCCGCTTGGCGATCCGGTCGGAAGTAACCTTCTTTTCTCGATGACTTGCTCTGCGGGAGTGCAGCCATGCGAACTACACTGATCCATTTCTTCGCGTTCGTGCTTGTTTGGAGTATCCCGCCGACGGTTGGTCCCCGCGTTGCTGTGGCGCAGGTGCCGACCACCTTGAACGATTTCATACTCCCGGGTTCCCAGCCGGGAGATTCGGGAAACCTGGAACTGCCGGGCAAGTGCGACAACTGCCACGGCGACTACGATCAGGCGGTCGAGCCGGCGTTCAATTGGCGCGGGAGCATGATGGCTCAGGCCCAGCGGGATCCGCTTTATTACGCCACGATGACGATCGCTAATCAGGACGCTCCGGACAGCGGCGACTTGTGCCTCCGCTGCCACACGCCGGCGGGTTGGCTCGAGGGTCGATCGGTGCCGACCGACGGCTCGGCGCTGACCGCGAATGACCGCGAGGGCGTTCAGTGCGATTTCTGCCACAAGCTGGTCAATCCCTTGGCCGACTCGGGCAACCCGTATCCCAATGATCCGATTTATACGCAAGACTCTTGGCCGAAGGATCAGGCTTACTTGTCTCAGTTGCCGCTGGTGCCCGAGCATTCCGCCAACGGGATGTATGTTGTCGATTCGTCGAGCGCGAAGCGCGGCCCGTTCTCCGACGCTCAAGCCCGGCATCAGGCGGTCTATTCGCCGTTTCACTCAGAATCCGACACCTGCGGCACCTGCCACGATGTGAGCAATCCGGTCTTCGAATGGGACGCCGCGGCGGGTGAGTATCTGCCGAACAGTTGGGACGCTCCGCCCACGACGTTCAATCCGGCCGAGCTGTTCCCCGTCGAACGGACCTTCAGCGAATGGCGGGCCAGCGAATACGCCGCTTTGAACATCACGTGCCAGGATTGCCACATGCGGGACGTCACGGGCGCGGGATGCAATAAGAAAGGATCGCCCATACGTTCGGACCTGCCGCTGCATGACTTCACCGGGGGAAATACGTTCATACCGGAGTTGGTCAAACAGCTCTTTCCCGACGAGGTCGACGCGGCCGCGTTGGATGCGGGCATACTCCGCGCCCGTGCGATGTTGCAAAGTGCCGCCACCATGACCGTGACGGCCGCGAGAAATCCCGACGGAACTTTCAAGGCCCAGGTCCGCGTAACCAACGAGACGGGGCATAAGCTTCCGTCGGGTTACCCGGAAGGGCGTCGCACTTGGATCAACCTGAAAGCGTATGACGATGCCGACCAGATGGTCTACGAATCGGGCGCCTATGACGCCGCAACGGGCGAACTGACGCACGACCCGGCCGTGAAAATCTACGAGGTCAAGCCGGGCATCTCCGAGACGCTGGCCCCGGTACTGGGATTACCGGCGGGGCCGTCGTTCCATTTCGTGTTGAACCATAAGATCTTCAGCGATAACCGAATTCCGCCAAGAGGTTTCACGAACGCGGCTTTCGAGGCGGCCCAGTCGCCGCCGGTCGCCTATAGCTACGAGGACGGACAACACTGGGACGACACCGAGTACGACAACCTGCCGGTTCAGACCGTCCGCATCAGCGCCACACTCTACTATCAGACCACCAGCAAAGAGTATGTCGAGTTCCTGCGTGACGAAAACCACACGGACAATTGGGGCCAAGTCTTCTACGACCTCTGGGATGCCAACGGGAAGTCGGCGCCGGAGCTGATGGTCGAGGAAACTTGGGTGCTTGACGATTCGGGCGACCTGGAACCCCCGACGGCCCCGGCCGATTTGGCTGCCGCCACGCCCAGTGACTCGGAGATCGAACTGACCTGGACCGCATCTACCGACAATGTGGGAGTGACCGGATATACGGTCTATCGTGACGATACAGCAATTGGCCAGACGACCGACACCCAGTATCTCGATACCGACATTCAACCGTCCACGGTCTACTCGTACTATGTGACGGCCTTCGATGCGGCGGGCAATGTTTCTGCGCCCAGCAATACGGCTTCGGCCACTTCGGCTTCGATCCTCGTCGGCCAGTATGTCTTCTACAACAACTCCTATTGGGACGACCCGAGCAGAGGGTTCAGCGACGATGACGCGATCGCTCCCGACAAAATGGCCCTGCTTCCCGGAGAAGCGGCTACGTTTGCCAATTACACCAGCTACTCGCGCGGCATCAACGGCATCCTCGTCGACATCACCGGCCCGGCCGGCCCGATGACCGACGCCGATCTCGAGGTTCGCTCAGGCAACTGCAACAACCCGCCCGGCCGGGGCCTGATTTCAGCCGTGCCGATCGTCGTGGTCCGTCCCGGCGAGGGCGCCGGCGGCTCGGATCGAGTCACGCTCACTTTCGCAGACAACGTGATCCAAAACGGGTGGCTGCAGGTGACCGTACTGGCCAACGCGCAGACCGGATTGGCCGAGCCGCAAGTCTTCTACTTCGGCAATCGTGTCGGGGAGTGTACCGGCGACGGGAGAGTGAACTCCAGCGATGTGATGGCAACTCGGAACAATCCCCGGCCGTTCTTTGATCCACCGCTGATCGATACGGTCCACGACTTCAACCGTGACCACCGGGTCGATGCCGTGGACACACTGATTTCCCGAAACAATCAGACCTCGCCGGCAACGGAGTTGCAGTTGCTCGATCTGACCAGCGGAAAGGCGCCGCCACACAACAACGGCAATAAGTAACGGGCTCCGAAGGAGCGGCAGTCAATAGCCCAGGGCGTGAGCCCTCGTTGTTACACACAAGTCATCGAGAATGGAGGATAACCACCCCCAGGGCCGTTTACGGCCCTTTTCCGCGAAGTGGTATTAGGCCCGTGCTTTAGCACGGGTCGCCAGGTAGCCTAGCGAGTCCCGCTGCCGTGCCCGTCTCGCCCCGGCAAAGCCGGGGCGAGACGGGCACGGCCAAAACGTGGCGGGTGGAGTCAGCACAACCCGGCGTAAACGCCGGGTCTAATACCGCCTGCGGCGGAAAGGGCCATAAATGGCCCTATTGCTGAGGCCATCGCCTTCAGCGAAAAGATGTGTGTAACAACGAGGGCGTGAGCCCTGGGAATTCGGGCCGAATGAAACGCCCAGCCCCGAAGGGGCGGCAGAAACTGTCGCCCCTTCGGGGCTTCGCCGATCGTCCCCGGAAGCGTCCCCAGGGCTGACGCCCTGGGCTATTGACTGCCGTCCCTTCGGGACTAAAACGAACAACGGCAGTGACACACGCAACTACTCGCTCTCGTAGCCGTATTCTTTGATGAACCGGCTCCAGCGGCGGGTAATTTCGGCTTGGGTCTGTGGCGAGATCTCGTAGCGGTTGGTCTTGTAGTCCTTTTGTTTGGCTACGTACTCGGTCAGTGCCGGGAGTACGTCGTCGAACTCGTCGAGTTCCAATCGGTCGTAGATTCGACGCATCTGCTCGATCGGATCCGCGACCAGGTCTTCGTAACGGACCTCGCAGAATCGGGCCGGCGGGATGAGCTGTCGGTCTCGGCCGAAGCTTTCGTACATCCGAGCGAACGTGTCGAAGACATGCTCCTCCAGCCCCTCGTGTTTCGGGACCTGCAAGCCTTGATCGCGGGAGAGTCGTTTCCAGAGGTTCACGGTCGAGGGAAACACGACATACGGATCGCGGACGATGTGCACGAACCGGGCATTGGGGAAAAGCTCCAACAGGGTCTTCAGCCGGCAAGTATGGGCCGGCGACTTCAGCACGATCCGCTTAGGATCGCGGACGGTCAGGCATTTCAGGAACCAGACCATGGCCTGCTTCCAATGCGACATCTCCTCGTCCGAGAGGCCGTCCAACTCGAGATACGCCCCGTCCTGCGACGGGTGATTGGGAAAAATCAGCGAGAGGTAGGGCGATCGGACGCCCATGTTGCACAGGGCGAATTCGTCTTCCTGAGGGCGGTTCCAGCCAGCCGCCATGTTGTCCATCGGACGCCGTGAGGGCAGCAGGATCCAAAGCCACGGCCTGACCATCCAGCCGGAGATCAGGAAATGATTCGGGGCGAAGCAATCGTAGGTTTTCGGGTAGGTATGCCTGGGGTCCAGGACCATCAACTCGTGCAGCAGCGTGGTGCCGGACCGCCAATGGCCGATCACGAAGATCGGATCGTGCTCGATCTCGGTCCGGTCGATCCGCCGGCCGAGGAAGAGCTTCTGAAGGGCCCATAAGAACGAGTTCCCCGGCGCGAAGCTCGAAATGATCAACATCATGGCGATCCGAGTCGGGGCCACGGCAAATCGGTTCCGCCACAACAGCGGAAACCAGCCCGAGATATTCATCCCGTTCCAGAACCGAGGGTGCCAGAATCGGTCTTTCGATCCGCTCGGTTTTTGAGCGTTTTTTTCCGTGGTCAAAGTTATTCTCGCCAGCCGGCCCAGATTGCCCTGCTTGTCTCGGTGTCCCATGCTAAACCCTTGATCCTAGCAGATCGGCGTTGGGACTTGAAGGGCAGGCGTGATAACGGAAGCGTTGGGGCCGGTTTGGGGGTTCAGGGTTCAGAATTCCGGAGAAAAGGTTCAATTTGAGTGCTGAACCCCGAACCCCGAACCCTGAACCCCTTGCCTACCCTCACGTTGCGATCCCCATCTCGCGCAAACAGCCCATGCCCACAGATCTACCCGGCAAACCGGCCTGGACAGTACAGGTCCTTTTCGATATCTTCCCGCCTCTATTCTTCTGCTATCTACCACTTCTCTTCACACATTCTAACACCGCGTCCGGAGACACGGATGGCTAC
>CAYYOX010000557.1:0-1138 GCA_964473065.1 uncultured Planctomycetaceae bacterium
GGCCATGGCCGACGCCTTCCGCAAAGGCAACCTCGAACGCAGTAGTTAGTTAATTGTAAGTTATGAGTTACGAAGCCCAGGGGTTGCAACCCCTGGGCTTGGAACCTCATCACTCACAACTCAGAATTTCCAAACGACCAATCTTCGAACTCGCACACCCCGCGGTAGCCGATTTTTTGGTAGATGCCGTTGGACGTCGAATTCTGCAAATCGGCGTGAAGGAAGCATCTTCGGTGGCCGGAGTCTAATAGGCGCCCGGTCATCGCGGCCACGCACGCGGTGGCGTATCCCTTTCGGCGGAACTCCGGCGGCGTGTAGACCAAATTGACGGCCACGCCCCGGGCCACCTGGCGAGCCCACGCCGCCATGCTGGTCACTTGCCCGTTTTCCCACACGAAGAGCCGCCCGCGATCGATCTGTTCCCGCAGAATACTCTCGGTAGTATGGGTCCCGTCAAGTTGGGCTCGGTCCAGACCGATGTCGCGAAAGAACTGCTCGTACCAGGGCACTAGCCGGGGCAGATCGTCCGCGTTGGCCTCCCGCAATCGCCCGACCGCGGAGTTCCCCCACTCGACGCGCTCACACTGGTATACGATCTGGTCCATGTAGAGTCGGCAGGTCGCGTCGCGAAGTTCGACCCAGCGGCGGACAAATCGCTGAGTGTCGGGCGAGGGACCCACCGCCCCGGGCAGTGACACGTCGAGCCGGTGCAAGTGGTCGGCCAACCGTTCTGCCGAGTCGTCGGGTAATCGCGTGACGATCAGTTTTCGAGGAGGGCTCATCAGCGCGGCCGCCACCGCGACGTCTTGACGCTCGATGCTCAGCCATACCGGCGAACCCGCGTGCGACTTGGGCCAGCGGACCATCTCGGACGCCAGGCCCCAGATCAGATTGTTCTCGGCCTGAGCCTTATCGAGCAAGGGAGCGACCCGGCCGAGGAATTCCTCGGCCGTCTTGTGATGAACGATTTCCACTAGTTGTTACATACGGCCGTGACCATCGGTTGTGGCTTTCTGATTTCGACCAACGGTAGCGGCTTTAAAGTCAACGTTAACGCTCCAGAAATCTCCCGGACCAGCTCCTGTGTCCAATAGGTCGAGAGAACTCCGGCGCTGTCAGCAGTGTCGCCGAGTAGGTC
>CAYYOX010000557.1:1148-4852 GCA_964473065.1 uncultured Planctomycetaceae bacterium
GCGCGAGATGCGGGCGGTGTACGCGGTGCTGTTACTTGGTGACGGTGCGTCTGCAGTGAACGTGTCTGTAACAGGCTGCGGGGAGGGATGTGGGGATGGGGCGGATTATGCCGGGCATCTTGGCGCTGGGGGCGTTTATGTCGATGCCATCGCGGGCTTGAACGACCACCTGCTTGGCCAGCAGTTCGAGCGTGGCGTCGTTGTCCACGTCCTTTCGTCCGCCGATGTCCGCGATCACGCCGCATTGGCCATGGTCGGTATACTCACAGCAACATACGTCGGTCATCAAGAGCAAGTCGGGGGCCGCTTGCTTGACCGCGCGAATGGCTTCGCAGATGATCCCGTTCTCGCTCATGGCGTCGGAGCCGACGGCGTCCTTTTCGGCCGGAATGCCGAAGAGGATCACCCCGCCGAGCCCCAAATCGGCGGCCTGCTTGGCTTCTTCGGCCAATTGGTCGGGCGAAAGTTGATAGTTGCCCGGCATCGACGAGATCTCTTCCCGCACGTTCTTGCCCGGCCGGACAAAAAGCGGCAAAATCAGGTCGCTCGGCGAAAGGACCGTTTGACGGACTAATCGGCGGACGCCCGGCGAGTAGCGAAGTCGTCTTAGGCGAGTGGTGGGGAAACTTGGCGTGCCGGGGGAGTTGGCGTCAGGCATGATGGCGGTGTCTCGGACAGGGTCGTGTTTGCGGTGAATTCGTTCAGTTACTCCTGGACTTTTGCAAAACGCAGATTCAACCTCCCCTCTCCCTTTGGGAGAGGGGACCAATTTGCAAAAGTCCAGTTTACTTTTCCGTAGTGTACGGTTCTTCGGCGGCCGGAGCAAGTGTGGCTGCGTCGGATTCCAGTGCCTTCCGGGCCCGGCGTACCAGGTCGGCTGCCCAGGGTTTGTCCTCGTACAGTTCGATTACGGCTTGGTACATCCGCCGGGCACGGTCCGGCTCGTCCGGGCGAATTCGCTCGGCGAGTTTCAGCCGGCCCTCGACCAACGTCAGGTGCTGGCCTGTCTGCTCGCGGAGTTCTTCTTGCAGTCGCTGCAACCGGCGGCGGGCCAATTTCAAACATTTTCCGATCGGTCCCGACGTATCTTGACGCTGCCCATACAAGTCGATCAGCGCGGAAAGCATCGCCATGCCGCGCTGCGGGTCGAGCCGCGTATAGCGGATGGCTTCCAGGTAGTCGTGTTCGATCGGCGAAAGATTCTCGGCCCGGATCAATCCCCGGGCATTCCGCTCGAATCGCCGTTCCATATGAATCAACTCGATCTCGATCACGTATTCTTGTTGCAGGGTCCGGCCACGCGGGTCCCGCGGATAGAGTTGCAAGAAGGCCTCAATGTCGTCTTCGGCTTTCAGCATCGCGTCGGCCGTTGCGTCTTTGGTCTGTGCGAGGATCTTGGCATACAGGTCGTCGGCGGACGGGGTTTGCAGAAAGTACCAGGCTGTCACCCCGATCATGATCAGGGCCGCCGCCAGTACCCAGGTTTGCAATGAGATCCACGGCGGCCGTTCTGCTTCCGGCTCCAGCCGATCAAGTTCCTCTTCGGCCACGGGAGTGAAGTGGCTGTTGGCGTCGTTTTTCTCGACGGGCTCCTTCTCGATGGGCTCCTTCTCGACGGGCTCCTTCTCGACTGGCTCCTTCTCGACGGGCTCCTTCTCGACTGGTTGTGGGGCATTGCCATTCTGGAAAGCACCAGTTGCCCGCGTCTCGGCCAACTGGTCGACTTCGCTGGGCTGCTGAACGACCGGCGGTTCGACGCGGCGGGTCTCGGGAAGTCGCCCCATCTCGCCCAAGGCAAAGTCCCCGTCCGATTGGTTCGATGCGCCGTCGTCGGACGGATCGGTCGTTTCCGGGTCAAGCGACAGTCCACGTTCCATGGCCTCGAGTTGCTGCGAAAGGACGGTTGCATTGGCAACACGCTGTTGCGGGTCCTTGGCCAACAATTGAGCGACGATGGCGTCCAGAGCCGCCGGCACGTCGACTTCATGTTGGCGGACCCGGTCGGGGATTGCCGTGCGATGCTTTTCGAGCATCGCGGCCAATCCGTCGGTCTCAAACAGCGGCTGGCGGGTCAGCAGAACATACAGCACGGCCCCCAGACTGTACAAGTCGGACCGAGGACCGACCGGCTCACCCGCGGCCTGCTCGGGTGACATATACTCGGCCGTCCCCAACACGCTACCCGCGCCGGTCATGCCCGTGTTGCCGAACAGCCGGGCGATGCCGAAGTCGGAAAGCTTTACGTGGCCGTCCGGGTCCAACAGAAGATTTCCCGGCTTCAGATCACGATGGATGATCCCCCGGTCGTGGGCATGGCGCAGTGCCTGACAGACCTCGATCGCGATGCGGGTGACCTCTCGCCAATTGAACCTTCGTCCGCGGCGCAGCTCTTCTTCGAGACTCTCGCCGTGGACCAATTCCATGCCGTAAAACAGATCGCCGTCTTGTTGGCCGAAGCCGAACAACCGCACGATGCGAGGGTGTTTCAGTTTTCGCAAGGTCTCGATTTCGGCCTCGAACCGTTCACGAAAAGCCTCCTCGTCGGCCAGCGTGGCGGAGAGGAGTTTCACGGCAGCTGGCTCGTCCGTCTCGACGTTGACCGCCTCGAAGACAACGCCCATGCCCCCGCGACCCAACTCGCCAACGATTCGATATGGTCCCAGTCGGTCGATTTTCATAACGTTTTCCTCAACCCTCCATCCTATCGTTTTCCAGCTTGCGGTGCCAGCGGGTCTCTTTTGGGTCGGAGTTCAGTCGTTTAGCCGCCGCCGGTACGGCGGTGAGATTGGAAGCTGTGGCCCTCACCGCCGTACCGGCGGCGGCTAAACGAATTCCTTCACAAGTCCTAAGTGCGGGCCTTGTCGTCGAGGATATTTTGGGCTACAAAATGGGATTCTACCCGAGAATCTCGCCATGACACCTTACGGACTGCTGAATCTGAACAAGCCGCCCGGCATCACGTCGCGCAAGGTGGTCGACCACGTACAGCGAGTGGTCCGGCCGGCCAAGGCGGGTCATGCCGGCACGCTCGATCCGTTGGCCACGGGCGTGTTGGTAGTTTGCGTCGGGCCGGCCACGCGGCTGATCGAGTTTGTCCAGCGGATGCCCAAGACTTATGTCGGCACGTTCCTGCTGGGTCGAACGAGCCCCACCGAGGACATCGACGGCGAAGTGACCGAACTGCCTAACCCGCCCGTACCCGCGCACGATCAGATCGTGGCGGCTGCCGAGCGGTTCGTCGGCCAAATCCAGCAGCGTCCGCCCGCCTACTCGGCCGTGAAGGTGCAAGGGCAACGGGCCTACAAGCTGGCTCGCAAGGAGAAGCAGTTCGAGCTGAAACCCCGCCCGGTGACGATCCATCGGATCGAAGTCCTCCAGTACGAGTATCCGTCGCTGACCCTCCGGATCGAGTGCGGCAGCGGAACCTACGTCCGCAGCCTGGGCCGCGATCTGGCCGAATCGTTGGACACCGGGGCCGTGATGTCGGCCTTGAAGCGAACGGCCATCGGAAGCTTCCGCGTCGAGGAAGCACTCGACCTGGAGGCCGTCACCGCAACCTCTTGGACCAGCGACCTGCTTCCGCCGCTTCGAGCCGTCGAGGCGTTACCCCAAGTCGAGTTGTCGCCGGAAGAAGCCCATCGGATCCGAAACGGCCAGACGATCGATCGGCCAGGGGAAGAGACCGGCGAGTTGGCCGCCGTCGA
>CAYYOX010000558.1:0-4807 GCA_964473065.1 uncultured Planctomycetaceae bacterium
CCACAGCGGCACAGTGACGCTCGACCCGGATGATCCGGGCAACCAGGTCCTGCACGTGGTCGCGGTCGGGGCCCAGCAGCACATCCACGACCACGGGGAGACCACCTTCGCGGGCAACACACCCGTTCGCGACGGCGATGTTTACGAACTCTCGTTCCGTGCGCGGTGGCTTGGCGGCAGTCCGCAACTCAACAGTCGGTTCTACTTCACACGAATGGGAAACACGATGTTCATGGAGGTGCCTTTGTCCAACGGCACACCCGGCGCGTTGAATTCCACTTATGAAGCCAACATCGGGCCGACCTACACCGATTTCGGACACTTCCCCATCCTGCCCGCCAGCGACGAACCGCTGACGGTCTCGGTCGAAGTGGAAGACCCCGACGGCGTGGCCTCGATGACGCTCTGGTGGGCCGCTGACTTGATTGGACAAGGGGGCAACGAGTGGAAAACGGCAGAGATGGTCCTCAACACGGAAGGAGTCTACACGGCAGAGATTCTCGGTATGTCGGCGGGAACGGTCGTGCAGTTCTACGTGGCAGGGCAAGACCTGCTTGGCGCCACGTCGACCTATCCGGCCGCGGGACCCGAGTCCCGCGCCCTGTTCCAAGTTGACGATGGGAGAACCGTCAATCGTCCCATCGACACCATTCGACTGGTGGCGTTGTCCGAAGATAACTCGACGCTCTTCTCGGCGGAGAACCGGATGAGCAACAACCTCATGGGCGCCACGTTGATTCACAACAACCAGGAAGTCTTCTACGATGTGGGGGCCCGGCAGGTCGGAAGTCGCTGGATTCGACCCAACAGCGGTTACAAGGTCACTCTGAATCCAGATCAGAAGTTCTACGGCGTCCATTCGTCGATCCGGATCGACATGAACGGGATGCGCGAGATCTACATGAAGCAGATGGTCAATCGGGCCGGCGGCAGCAGCGTGAGCATGTACGACGACGTCGTCTACTGGATCTCCCCGCAACATAGCGTAACCGTCCTGCTGAATCTGGCTCGCCATGAAGACGTCTTCCTTGAAGAACAGTTCCAAAACGGCGGCGACGGGACCAAGTGGGAACTGGATGATATTACCTATCCCACCGCCGCCACGCCGCATCCCGAGGGTCCAAAACTCGATACGGGGTATAGCGATCAGGATGTGAAATATCGGGGCGAGAACCCCGAAGCCTATCGCGGGCAACTGCTGATTAAGAACAATCGGGCCAAGGACGACTACCAGGCGATGGTCACTTTCGCCAGGGCCATCAACTTCACCGATCCCGTCGAACTCTATGAGGCCACCAATGAGGCGATGGACGTCGACCTCTGGATGCGGCACTATGCGACCCAATCGTATTTGGGCAACTGGGATACCTACGGATACCAGCGGCCGAAAAACCTCAGAATCTACACTCGACCCGAAGATGGGAAGCTGATTCCCTTCTTCTGGGACGCCGATCTGGCCAACCTCGGCAACACCACTTTGATCTACCACGGCCCCTTTTCCCGCTTGGACGAGATCCGCGATCTGCCTGGGAACCTGCGACTGTTTTACGGCCACATGTGGGACATGATGAATCGGTCGTTCAATCCGGACTACATCGCCCCCTGGCTCACACACTTCAGCTCCTTGACCGGCGAAAGCTACGCCGCCGAACTTACTTTGGTCACGAACCGCACGAATCAGGCCCGAAACCATATCTTGGGCGTCATGCCACAGATCCCCTTTAGTATCACTACCGGCGACAATGTGACCGTCGATGAGTCGTCGATAACCATCGAGGGCGAGGGCTGGATCGACGTGCGAAAAATCTATCTCACCGGTCGCATCGATCCCCTTCAGGTCGTATGGGTCGACGACACCCACTGGCAAGCCGAGGTCCCCTTGGCCTACGGCGACAACGTGTTGGAGTTCGTGGCCCATGACTTCGAAGGAAACGTCATCGACAGCCAGACAAGGACCGTCAACAGCACGATCTCGCAACGCCCGTTGCAGGATTTCCTGCGGATTACCGAGCTGAACTACAATCCGCCCGATCCCACACAGAGCGAAGTTCTGGCCGGATTCACCAACAACGACGACTTCGAGTTCATCGAACTGACCAACATCGGAGGACCGTTCTCCTTGGATTTGGCCGGGGCCCGGTTTAGCGACGGCGTTACGTTCACTTTTTCAGCCGATCCATTCACTCCGGCCGCGCAGGTCGTGATTACCGAGGTGGGGACCACCTCGCCCGATTACATCGAAATCCAAAACGTCTCCGACACGGCCGTCGATACGACCGGTTGGGTCGTGGCCGGCAACGATGCCCACTATTCGAACATCAACGACATCCACACACCGCTCTGGGGACTGCCTGAAGTAATGGAAGCCGGCGAGCTGTCCGTTCGGGCCGATACGGACGGTGACAACATCTTCTGGCAAAGCGCCGACGACGGTTGGGTGATAATCGTCGACGAGATCGGCAGCGTTGTCGACTTCTTCGTCTGGGGATATAGCCCCGAGGTCCTGGCCGACATGAACGTCACGGTGGGCCAATTCTCGGGCAATCCGGCCCAAATCGCGTGGAGCGGAGAAGCCGCCGCGCCCGAGGGACTCGGTTCCGCGATCATGCAGCGGCAAGGCAACGTCGATCACGACAACGCTTCCGACTGGACGTTCGACGCCACAGGCTCGCTCGATCAACAGAACCCCGCCCTCTCGACGCCGTTCCTTGGCGCCGCAGACCTGTTCGACCCGGGCGAGTATGTTGTTCTGGCACGCAACCCGGCCGCCTTTACCGAACGCTACGGCTATGTGCCGAACCTTGTCGGGCCTTACACGGGCGGATTGAGCAACGGCGGCGAACACCTCCTGCTGGTCGATCAGCAGAACGCCCTGATTCACGATTTCACCTACGGCGACTCGGATCTGGCTGGCTGGCCTAACCGGGCCGACGGCACCGGGGCCACGCTGGAAATCATCAATCCATTCGGCGACTACAACGATCCGGACAATTGGCGCAGCAGCAGCGAGTATCTGGGCACACCTGGCCGCCAAGGCAGCGGACCCTATCAAGGCGTGGTGGTCAACGAAGTCCTCACGCACACGCCAGATTCCCCTCTCCCTCCGGGAGAGGGCCAGGGTGAGGGTCTTCTGGTCGATGCGATCGAGCTATACAATCCGACCGACACCGACGTGGTGCTCGACGGCTGGTGGTTGAGCGATTCGGCCGGCGATTTCCTGAAGTTCCAGATCCCCGCCGACACGACGATCCCCGCTTTCGGCTACGTGGCGTTCTATGAGGGCCATTACGAGGGGCAGACGTTTACGGTCGACCAGACGAACGAGTTCGGCGGCACGGGCGAAAAGGATTTTGCGTTGAGCGGCGCCCGGGGCGACGACGTGTGGCTCTTGGCCCATTTCGACGGCGGCAGTTCGTTGATATTCGCCGACCACGTCGAGTTCGGCGGCGCCTTGCAGGGCGAAGCGTTAGGCCGCTGGCCCAACGGCAGCGGCAATCTCTACCCAATGACCGCCTTCACGCCGGACGGTCCCAACAGCGGCCCGCGTCTGCCGCAACAGGTCGTTTTCAGCGAGGTGATGTACAACCCGCCGGGTGATGATATTCCAGACCACTTGGAGTATCTCGAACTCTACAACTTCACGGCCCAACCGGTCGACCTGACCGGCTGGCGATTGCGCAAGGGTTTCGATTATGACTTTGCGCCAGGCACAATGCTCGATGCCCAAGAGGCCCTGGTGATCGTCTCGTTCGACCCCAGCGACGCGGTGAAGCTCGACGACTTCCGCGGGGCGTACGGCATTGGCTCGGAAGTAACGGTCCTGGGCAACTCGGCCGATAGTTTGAACGACCTCGGCGACTTGATCCAATTGCAGCGTCCCGACACGCCGCCGGCCGACGATCCGTTGTATGTGCCGCATGTGATCGAGGACGAGGTCGACTATCTCAGTACTTGGCACGCCACGGCCGACGGCCTGGGCGATTCGCTGAACCGCACGGCCCGAACCGCCTGGGGTAACGACGCCTCGAGCTGGACGGCCGAGCCGCCCACGCCCGGCACGGCTGCGCTGCAACCGGAGGTCACGGAAGTTACCGGCCGTCATCTGTTCTACGACAACTCGTACTACGACAACGAAGCGAAAGGCCTCACCGATTTAGACGCCGTCGCCACGGACAAAGTCGCCCTACTGCCGGGCGAACTGGCCGACTTCACCAACTACACAAGCTACGTCCGCGGCATCAACGGGATCATCATCGACATCTCGGGCTTGGCCAATCCCGAAGCGATCGACGCCAACGATTTCACGCTCAAGATCGGCAACGACGACATGCCGGCGAACTGGGCGGACGCCCCCGCGCCGGCTAACATCGACGTGATCGCCGGTTCCGACGGCTCTAGCCACATTGTGCTGACCTGGCCCGACCATGCCATCCAGAACACCTGGCTCGAAGTGACCCTGCTGGCCACGGAAGACACGGGCATCGAGGCCGCCGACGTGTTCTATTTCGGCAATGCGATCGCCGAGACGGGCGACTGCCCGGGAGTGACCGCCGTGGACATAATCGATGTCTACATGACGCGGTTCAATCCGCAACCTTTCTTCGACCCGGCCACGATCGACAACGTCTACGACTTCAACCGCGACCGCCGGGTCAACGCGATCGATACGCTGATCGCACGAAACAACCAGACCTGGTCGGCCACGGAGTTGACGCTGTTGGATCTTACCCAAACCAAGGCAACCCCGGCTTTGGCCGAAACCCTTCAGGATGAGGCCTTGATCCAGGTCGCCGAGGAGCAAGCCAGC
>CAYYOX010000559.1:0-2210 GCA_964473065.1 uncultured Planctomycetaceae bacterium
CGTCCGGAGTGCGTTGCAGCAGTTCGTCGCTGGTAAGGACCCCGCGCTCTTCGGGGCAGTTGGTGGTGCGAACCGAGAGCCCGATCTCGGCCGTGCTCATTTCCAACTTCTCGGCCATGTCGGTGGCCTGAGTGTCGTTTTTCCGCAAGCGAACTTTCGTACCCATGGGGTCCCTCCCATTCGGTTTGTGGTTCAGTGAAAACGCGCCGCAATTTGGATAATCGGGCGCAGCCAGTGACGCCAAGTATACCGATTTTCGCTCCCTCGTGTAGTGTTTTCTGCGAAAAATCGAGGTTTTCGGCGTTTTTTCTTGCGACTCCGCTCGCTAGCAGTGACATCGCAAATGACCCCGCAGCGGGGGCTGCCCCGCCGGGGATCGATGAGTATACTGGTATTTTCCGAAACCGGACGCAAGTGCCGCCCCCAAGGAACCGCCGTTGGATCACCTACTCGATGAACTCACTGAAGCCCAGCAACAGGCGGTGGTCCATTTCGAGGGCCCGCTGCTGATCCTTGCCGGCCCGGGCAGCGGGAAAACGCGAGTCGTCACGCATCGGATCGCCTGGCTGCTGGGCCAGGGGGTCCCCGGCAGCCAAATCCTCGCCCTGACGTTCACCAACAAGGCGGCCGATGAGATGCGCGCCCGCGTCGAACGGCTGGCCGACGACCGGTCGGTCTGGCTGGGGACATTTCACCGGTTCTGCGCCCGATTGCTGAGGAAATACGCCCCCTTGGTGGGGATTCAGGAGAATTACTCGATTTACGACACGTCCGACTCGGGCCGGGCCCTGCGACGCGTGATCCAGAGCCTCAAGATCGAGACCATGGCCGTAACGCCCGATGCGATCGCCGGCGCGATCAGTTGGGCCAAAAACAACCTGATTTCCCCCGATCAGTATAAGCCTCGGCAAGATTCGTTGCTGGGGATGGTCGTTCCGAAGGTCTACGCCGCCTATCAGGCCTACTTGGCCTCGTGCAACGCGGTCGACTTCGACGATCTGCTGCTGCACATGGCCGTCCTGTTGCGAGAGAACCCGGAAGTCCGCCATACGCTGGACCAGCGTTTTCGATTCGTGCTGGTCGACGAGTACCAAGATACGAATCTGGCCCAATACGCGATCGCCCGGGCCCTGTCGATCGATCATCCCAATCTGGCGGTGACCGGCGATCCGGATCAATCGATCTACGGCTGGCGCGGGGCCAATCTGAACAACATACTCGATTTCGAGAAGGATTTCCCCGAGGTCCGGGTGGTCCGTTTGGAGCAGAACTACCGCAGTACGCAGCGGATCCTTCGCGTGGCCGACCAACTAATCTCCCACAATCTGCGTCGCAAGGAGAAGCGTCTCTACACGGAAAACGAGCTCGGTTCGCCCGTGCGGCTGGTGATGTATTCGGATCACAAGGAAGAAGCCCTGGGCATCGCCACGCGGATCGCCGCCGACATTCAGTCCGGCAGGCGGCGTGCCCAGGACTTCGCCATCTTCTATCGCGTCAACGCCCTGTCGCGGGCACTCGAGTTTGCCTTGCGCGAGGTGGGCGTCCCCTATCAGATGATCAAGGGGTTGGAGTTCTTTCAACGCAAGGAAATCAAGGACATTCTGGGCTACCTCCACCTGCTGAACAACCCGTTGAACGATCTGGCCTTCTTGCGGGTCGTCAATACGCCAACCCGAGGAATCGGCAAGACGACTCTCGATCGGCTCACCGAGCACGGCGCCGCGCATGGGCTGAGCTTGCTGGAGGCCGCCCGAGTGGCTCGTCAGATCCCCTCGTTGAGCAAGCGCAGTGCCTCGCTGGTCGACAAGTTCGTCGTGCTCTACGACCGCGTGGTCTCGGTCGCCGAGGGACCGATCGAGGAGATCCTCGGCTTGGTCCTCTCCGAGACGGAATATCAGGAACGATTGAAGGCTTCCGAGAGTGAGGAGGACCAGCAGCGACTGGCCAATATCGAGGAACTATTGACCGTCGCCCGCGATTTCGACGAGCGTCATCCGGGCCATGGTAATTTGGAGGCGTTTCTTGAAGAGTCGAGTCTGGTCAACGACATCGACGGCTTCGAGGACCAAGTCGATCGGGTCACGCTAATGACCCTGCACTCGTCCAAAGGCCTGGAGTTTCCCGTGATCTACCTGATCGCGGTCGAGGAGGGGCTGTTGCCTCACGAGCGAAGTTCAAAGGACCCGCGAGAGATCGAGGAAGAACGCCGC
>CAYYOX010000559.1:2220-4801 GCA_964473065.1 uncultured Planctomycetaceae bacterium
GGCATGGTCGTCTGGCATCCGAAGTATGGCGTAGGCCGGATCGCGGCGTTAAGCGGGTCGGGCGCCAATCGCCAAGCCACGATCGATTTCCCCCACCCCACCGGGCGCAGGAAATTCCGCCTCTGTGAAAGCCCCATCCGCCCGTTGACAACTTCCGAGTAAACAGCGCAGCTCGCGAGCCGCTAGGCAACGTGCCGCGAGCGTCTTATCTGCTACAATTGGATGGCGGCCGCCGAAAAGATCGTCAGGCTGAAAAGGGCCCTACCGTGCACTTGCCCGGATTATTCATGATTTTGGGGAATTCTTGGCCTCTTTGGGGATCTAAGTTGTTGAGTACGAGCAACTTGTCACCCCAAGAGAGGCCAAGTCATGATTATACAGTCTGTTTGGCAGGAGTCATTCGAGTCTTTTGGCAAACCGGTGGTCATCCAACCGACTCAGGCGGAACTGACCAGCGATGCTGGATTGCTTCCGATCCGCGAGTTCGACCGGCGGATCGGGCTGACCGACAAACTACTTTCCCGGTTTATTGACAATGTAGAGAACGCTCTGTTGTGCTATTCCATGTTTGGCAAACTGCTGAGCACCGAATTCTTCAACGCCCAACTGTTCCAATTCGAAGCCTGCTTCAATAACGCGATCAATAAACCCTTGCTTTGAATACTTCCTCACATGATCGTCCTGCCCGAAGCGGCGCCACCTTTCTGCGGCTGTGCTACAATTCGGATCTTCATCAATCTCCTGGCGGGACAAATCAATCGGGACTACGAGAATACCGCGCCCCCCTTCTCGCAACACTCGATACAGTTCCCTGATTGCCTTACGGTCGTCTTTAACATGTTCAAGTACATGTGAGCACATAAAGAACTCGAACTGCCCTTCCTTATAGTTGCGCATGTCTGTGATATCTACGTTATCGTCTACCCAGTCCATCAACAGATCTGCCGTACGATAATGAACATTAGGCCCGCGCGGCAGTTCAGATCTCACAAACGAAGACAGCCTCTTAGTCGGCGCCACATCAAGCATATTGAATGACGTGTTCGAATCTACTTCTTCCCTGATATAGCGGCGTAAAAAAATGGCATACAGTCTCTCTCGATCGGCAGCCCCACAACGGGGACAAGAATACGCCTCTCGATTGCACATTTCGGCAAGCCCCGTTTCGTGACCATATTTCCTATGGTTATCGAGGTAATGCGTAGAAAGGGGGGAAAACTTGGCGACTTTCTTCCGGCAAACGCTGCAGCAGTACTTGCCACAGAGATCGTGCATCACACCCTTGACAGGCCTTAGGGCCCTTCGTAGTATATTCTTTCCAAGTCTCATTACGCGTGTCATTTTGCCCACATCCTCCCCGGGCGAAGAGCTTTCCTCTGCAACAAGAGTATGTTGCACGTTTCCATGAAGGCGCCTAATCTGAAACAATAGCAAAGGGAACTTGGGGAACTTGGGGTCAGAGCTTCATTAGTCATTAGCAGGACGTTTTGCCTGGGAATAGGGGACCGTCACGAATGCCACTGTCTTGTCGCCAAGGAACCACAACGTGTAGGGTCGATAGCACTGATTGCGGCACAGCATGCTGTACCCGAGGCCGCCCGCGACAGTATCAGTCGTGACTGTCCCCCATTTACTGATAATGGGCATCTGCGTATTCAATCCTCAATGGTCGAGCCATAACCGAATAGAATACCCAAGATACCACGTCCTGTCAACCTGAACTTTCGCAGATTTCACGCTGCTCAAGCAGCGAGGTTTAGGTAGTTTTCAAGTTGAAGGAGTAATTGGTGCAGGTCGGCCTTGGTAGCTGACATGGGGTTAATTGTCTTCTGCAGAATTGTGCTGCGGAGAACGCGAAGCACATGACACAACGACCACTCGGTATCCCAATCTCCCAAACGCTTGCGGGCGGCGCGGGCTTCCGGCAGCTTGCGGCCCTCGCTGATGTACCACACCGTGACGATGCTTTGCATCAGCCAGATCCAAGGCGACAGTTTTTCGATGCTCTCTTGGCACCAGTGCTGCGGCGATTGAATCTCCATCACCTGCTTGCTCGATTTGAACGCGACTTCGATCGACCATCTTCGGGAAAATGTCGAAATGACCCAGCCCAAGTCGGCGTTCACGTCGGTAGTGAACAGATACTTGTCCTTGAACCGACGCTGCGGATCGCGGACCAGCACGACCAGCAGTGGGGACCAACTGCAACACCTTCGGCCAGACTGCCTGAAACGAAACCACTTGCAAGGAGCGTGTCACGCCATACGCTGTGGCCTCGACCGTTTGCCACGCCCACCCGTTTCGCCGTCGAGGCGACAGCATCTCGAAACCAGCCCAAGCCGTAGACGTGCTTGCCCCGCTTGTGCAGCAGCGTGTCGTCGACGACCAAGTAAAGAACGCCGCGTGGATTGAGCCGGACAACAACGGTCACGGCCACCTCGCGGGCCAAGTCGTGCACTGTCCAAGCGGATCGACTGAAGAAGTTGTAGAATCGGTCGAACGGATGTCGTTGTTTTCGCGAGATCGGCGTATCGGCCTGGATGGTCTGGAACACGCCGTACTCGGTCCGCTTGCTCAAGCA
>CAYYOX010000560.1:0-4795 GCA_964473065.1 uncultured Planctomycetaceae bacterium
CACCGACAGTTGGGACGTACCCGTGCCGAGCGTTCAGCTACCTGCCGGCCTGCGTCAACAGTTGGTAGACGACTTGCGGAATCGGACGATGAGCGCAGGCACACGTACCCAACTGCGCCAGCTACTTCTCCCACGTCACGTCACAGACCTGCTGACGGCCAAGTTCTATCGTGTGCTTTCAGGCCAAAACAATGCTGATGTAGCCCTTGTCGAAGCGAGTAAAATGACATCGCAGACAGCGCGCGATCTCTTGCCGCTGGAGATGCTGGGTGGTTTGAAGATGGACCTGAACCGCCCGTTCGGCAACGGTAAGGACGGCAACGGGTTGGACGATGACGGCGACGGAACCATCGATAACATCGAAGAGCCGGACGTCAACGGCGTGGTGGACGAGCCGTCCGAGTGCTTCAACAACGGAGAAGTCCTCGAGCTGTTCAAACCCGATCCCAATAACCCCAATGCTGCGATCTCGACTTTCGTCGTGATGAGCCTGGTCAACGGCATCGACGTCAACGGCAACGGCCGCTGGGACTTTAGCAACGACAACGGCGACGGAATCTGGGAGCCACCGAACGCGACGACCGGGCAAGTAAGCAACGAGATCGAACTCTGGGATGAGTGGTTGGCCCGGCAGCTTCACGCGCGGCATCTGTACGTGCTGATGATGCTGTTGACGTACGAAAAGTACGTCGACCCGGCGTGGGCGGTAACGTATCCGGATTTGGCAGGCAACCAACCGGCTTTGCGGGCGAGAGTCATTGCGCAGTGGGCGGTCAACGTGGTCGATTTCCGCGACCGCGACTCGATCATGACGCCGTTCGAGTACGACGTTTTTCCGTTCCGCGACAACGACGTTACACCGATGGCTCCGGGAGACGGGAAGCCGTGGGACGTTGATGGGATCGTTGGGGACGCCGGTGATTCGTCCGGGGTGACCAAGGGCCTGGTCTGGGGCTGCGAGCGGCCGGAGCTGCTGATCACCGAGACCTTGGCCTTTCACGATCGGCGTACTAAGGATTTGCAGAACCCCGACGGTTTGACGACCGATCCGAATACGCCGGACGAGAATTTCGACCAGCGTTGGAAGCCGCAAGGCTCGCTGTTTGTGGAGTTGTACAATCCGAGCAGCGAATTCGACGCTCCGCCGGGCGAGTTCTACACGGACGACCCGGCCATCGGCGTCGACTTGACTCGGGCGTGGGGCGGTTCCCCCGCGTGGCGGCTGATTATTGTAGCGCAAGCCGATGCCAACAGGGATCCGGACGACCCGACGAATCCGCCAGCCACCGAGCGGGCGGTATACTTTGTGAACTCGGCAGTCACCTTGCCGTCCGATGGCCTGGTGAAGTTTCAGCCGGACGACAACTTTGCAACAAAGATAGCCCCCATCAAGCCGGGTCGCTATACGGTCATCGGCCCGGGCGAACCGGATGATACCGACATAAGTACGACTTACATCGGCTTCGAGACCGGCAAGACCCCAGGCACTCCAGGTTCGTCTCGGCGTATCGAATTGAAACCCGATCCCAATAGAAATCCCGACATACAACAGGTTGCCGTGTTGTCCAACCCGCCCGACGACGACTTGGATACGGACCCGATCCTGCTGGACGAAACGATCAAGCCGGCGGCAGCGGTGATCATCAACTCGCCGTGGCGATTGAGCATCTCGGAGCCGACGAACGTATACGCCGGCAGCAATCCGCCAACCAATTACCGCGACAAAGACCGAAACGGCATCGCCTACGATCCCATAACCGGTTACGTGACACCGCTCCGCGAGCCGCTGGATACGAACGGACCGATGCCCAACGCAACGCTCATCAGTGGCCTGCACTCCGGAGTAAAAGTGGTTCATCTACAGCGGTTAGCCAACCCACTCTTGCCGTGGGATGCGGCTACCAATCCCTACCGAACCGTCGATTCGATGCCGATCGATTTGACGTCCTTCAACGGGATCACGAACGCTGCTGACCCGAACGATAACGGCGCTGAGAGCGATATGCTCGCCCGCGAACGCGGTGACAACCGTCCCGACGGGTCGAACATTCTTTGGCGACCAGAACCGCTCGACGGTTCACCACCGAAAGAGAATAAGGTTGTCAACCCTCCCAGCGGTCCTCCCAGCACGACGACGCCTCACTACTTTGGGCTCCCGGTTCATCATACGCTCGGTTACTTGAACTTCGAATTCTTCAGGTTTAATCCTGTTGATGCGGATCATGACAATGACCCTGCGACCCCGAATGTGCAGGTGCCGGCGCCGCGTAGGGATCCGGTCGACTACTTAGGCGACCCGCCCGGGCCAGCGGACGGCAGTAACGGTCCGTTCCCCTGGCTGACGTGGAACAACCGCCCGTTCGTCAACGCCATGGAATTGCTGCAGGTGCCAAGCACCTCGTCGTCCAGGTTGTTGGCAACCTACGCGGCTAATCCTCCTAATACAAATTCCTATACGATCCCCGTAGGGTCTTTCTCGCACCTACTGAACTTCTACCAGTCGGCCGAACCGGACGCCGCGCCGGGGACCTCGCCACAACTGCACCGGTTGTTCGAGATGGTGGGCGTTCCGTCGCGGTTTGTGGGAACGGAGATTCAGGCCGACCCGATCAGTTTCAGTGACCCCATGTGGGCAGGAATGCACTCGTTCGCGCCGCCGTTTAATCGGATCCCCCGCTTCCGCGAGCCGGGGCGAGTGAATATCAATACGGTTTTCAGCAAGGCCGTTTGGCAAGGAGTGACCAACTATTTCCCAAACATGGATACAGGTTACTACTGGCGATGGCTGGCGATGGTCAACAGCCGCCGCGGGTACGGCGGCCAAAGCAGTGCGAGCGAGATGGATGCAGAGTATCCGACGCGGTTTGCGAGTCCGTTCCGCTCGGCTTCCGCAGCCCACTTGATTCCGGACATCAGGTTTAATGATGCTCCTAACACGCTGCGGGAACGCATCGGGCCCGAGGTCAATGCCACCTTGCTCCGTGAAAGTCTTGAAAGTCGCAACAGTGGCAATGGCAGGCCGCTGTTCGACCGCTGGCCGGGCCGGGCGAGCAATGTTCCGGTTGATCCTTTCAGGAATCCCGAGCGCAACTCGTACTTTCGCTACCAAGGCTTGCAGCGGCTGGAGAATATGGTGACTACCCGCTCGAACGTCCATGCCGTTTGGATTACCGTCGGGTATTTCGAAGTCGAGCAGCCGCCTACACGCTTTGATGCGACCGGCAATCCTTGGACCGTGGCCCAGTATCGCGACGTTTATCCGGACGGCTTCGCCTTGGGTAAGGAACTGGGGCTCGATACGGGTGAGATGAAGCGGCATCGGGCCTTTTATATCTTCGACCGGACCATTCCCGTCGGGTTCGTGCGCGGTCGGGATCTTAATGTGGGCAAGACCATCATGCTGAAAAGGATGATTGAATAAGCAGTGGATAGTAAGCAGTGGATAGTGGTTGGTGGATAGTGGTTAGTACGCGCAGTGATGCCCGGGGCTGGTCGCTTTAGCGACCATGCGGCCCGACTGACACGGTTTCCACTTACTCGGCTCAGACTGACGGTGGATTCACCATGACGAAACGGGGACATGGCGGACGCAGGACGAAGAAGATCGTGCGGGGACCGGCCATACGGTTCGCCAAACTTCAGAAGCGACGCCGGAAACTGATGTCGGAAGCCTCCCGCCAAGAGGCCCAGGCCCTAAAGAAGTTCCAAGCGAAGTGACGACCAAGGTATTGGGGCTGCCGCTAAACGGGCCGCCGTGCCGGCAACCGCTAAACGGGGACTGCTCGGGCCCGCATGGTCGCTGAAGCGACCAGCCCCGGAAGCTCTCGTGGCTTACTAAGCACTATCCACTGTCCACTACCCACTGCTAATGTCCTATCGAACCTTACGCGAGTGCCTCCGAGACGTCGAGTCGATAGGGCAATTGGTCCGGATCGACGTGCCGGTGGATCCGCACTTGGAGGCGGCCGAGATTCAGCGTCGGGTGTTTCGGGCCGGCGGGCCGGCGTTGTTGTTCGGTAACGTGACGGGCTGCCGGTTCGAGATGGTGTCGAATCTGTTCGGCACCATGGAGCGGATGCGGTATCTGTTCCGCGATTCGCTGGAGGTGGTCTCTCGCTTGGTTTCGTTGCAGGTCGATCCGTCCGACGTGTTGCGCCACCCCCGGCTGTACATGAAAACGCCCTGGACGGCCCTTTGCGCCCGGCCGAAGAAGGTAAAGCGCGGGCCTGTGCTGGCGGCCGAGACGACGATCGATCAGTTGCCGCAATTGAAATCGTGGCCGGACGACGGCGGGGCGTATATCACCTTGCCGCAGGTCTATACCGAAGATCCCGACCAGCCCGGGCTGAACGGCTGCAACCTGGGTATGTATCGCGTGCAGCTTAGCGGCGGGCAGTACGAGCCGAATCGGGAAGTGGGGATGCACTACCAGATCCACCGCGGGATCAGCGTGCACCATGCGTCAGCCATCCGGCGTGGAAAACCGTTGCGAGTGAATGTCTTCGTAGGCGGACCGCCGGCCATGAGCGTGGCCGCCGTGATGCCCTTGCCCGAGGGGATCAGCGAATTGGCGCTGGCCGGCGTGCTCGGACGACGCCGCGTGCCGATGATCTGCCGCGACGGGAAACTGTCGATCGCCGCCGAGGCCGACTTCTGCCTGACCGGCTACCTCGATCCGAACAGCCCGAAACCCGAAGGCCCGTTCGGCGATCACCTGGGCTACTACAGCCTTTCGCACGATTTTCCCGTGATGCGGGTCGAACACGTCTACCATCGGCCGGACGCGATTTGGCCG
>CAYYOX010000561.1:0-4792 GCA_964473065.1 uncultured Planctomycetaceae bacterium
CGATTGTACGTCACGTGTTCCGACGCCGAACTGTTGCCCGAGATGGAACAGTACGGGCTGCGTCGCACGGGTTACGAAGGGCCCGGCTCGTTCACCAGCTACCTGATGACGCAAGCCCGCTCGGCCGATCTGGAGATGGTCTCGCTGGTCGCCGAGATTCCCGGCTACCTACAGGGGACCAACCCGACGAGCATTGCGGCCGTCACCCGACGGCTGGCCAAGATCCTCAAGCTACCGTTGGACGTCGATTCCTTGCGCACGGCCAGTACCGAATGGGAATTGCAGGTCTCCAGCGCCGTCGCGGAGAACGAAGAGCTCGCCGAAACCGTCCACAAGTTGGAAACGGAATACGACGACGATCTGCTCAAACACGAAGCCGACGAAGCGTAGCGCCCGTGCCGGATCGTCAAACTTCCTCGGTCACGACGAACGGCTCGCGGTACTCTCGGGTGAGCAGCTTGTCGGCCTCGGCGTTGTCGACGAACTTCTCGGTCGCCGGATCGAACTGCAACTTGGGGCCAAGTTGGTAAGTGGCCTGCCGAACATCGAGCCCCAAGGCGTCCTTGGTCCTTTTCAGGATGTCGTCCCATGACTTGCCCGCGTGCTCATTCGAGTCGAGCACCTCGGGCCGTTCGGCGCCGGGCACTTGCTGGCCCAACCGATAGGAGATGTTGCCGAGGTGACAAATCGCGGCCGAGTAATGGCCTTCCTTGATGTCGGCTTGCAGGTCCTCCCGTTTGCGGCTGCGGACACAGTCGATGAAGTTGCGGAAGATGCTTCCCGAGGGCGGGTCGTAGTCGACCTCCACCAGCGGCTCGCCTTCGCTCTTGCCTTGGGGATAGAACTTGTCGCCGATGATGGCGCCTTCTTCCAGGTAGAACTCGTTGTCGACCTTTGTGGGAAACTTCTTGTCGGTTCCGGGAACTCGTCCCCCCAGACCGATTACCTCGTAGACCAAGAGCGTCTCGCCGAAGTCGAACACGGTCAGTTGTTGGTTTGGAGTCTCTGCCTGATCGGTAAACGGCGGATGCCCCTCCGTGGAATTGACCCAGCGTCCGCCCATGCTGATCACGCTCGTCGGTAACGTGCCGTCCGGAATGGCCCAGCGGGCGATGTCCATCTGGTGTACTCCCTGGTTGCCGATTTCGCCGTTGCCCGTGTCCCAGAACCAATGCCAATTGTAATGGACCAGATTCTCGTGGTAGGGCTGCATCGGGGCCGGTCCGAGCCAGAGGTTGAAATCGAACTCCGGCGGCGGCTCTTTGGCTTCCTTGAAACCGATCGACCATCGCACCTTCGAGGCGTAGGCCTTGGAGACCAACAGTTGGCCGTACTTACCGCTGCGGATCACAGCGGCCGCCCTGGCCCAGCGATTGTCCGAGCGACTTTGCGTGCCGTGCTGGACGATGCGGCCGTATTTCTCGGCGGCCTTGACGCACTGGCGCCCCTCGAAGACGTTGTGACTGCACGGCTTCTCGACATACACGTCTTTTTCATGCTGGCAGGCCCAGAAGGTAATCAACGCGTGCCAGTGGTTGCAGGTGGCAACGGAGACGGCGTCGAGTTCTTTGTCTTCCAAGGCCTCGCGAATGTCCTGCACGCACTTGGGCGTATTGCCGCCCCGCGACTTGACTTGCCGGGTCTTGCCTTCGAACAGTCGGCTGTCGGGATCGATCAAGTAGGTGACGTCGACGTCTTTCATCTTGGCAAAGTTATCGATGTGGGATCCGCCGCGACCGTGGATCCCGGCCACGCCGAGGCGGATCTTATCGTTGGCCCCCAACACTTGCCCGGACGCGCTGGTCCCGGCAATTGTGATTCCACTAGCGATTCCGGCCGAGGCGGCGGCCGTTTTGAGAAACTCGCGACGTGTGCTTTTCGACATGATGTTCTCCTTCGGTTAATAAAGCCGCGACCGTTGGTCGCGCCTCGTCGTGCTGGAAAAACCGTTTGTTGATGTTTCGGGCGCGACCACCGGTCGCGGCTTTATAGACTACTCTCCGATGATTTTCACCAACACGCGTTTTGCGCGTCGGCCGTCGAACTCTCCGTAGAAGATTTGCTCCCAGGGCCCGAAATCGAGCCGTCCTTCGGTCACGGCCACCACGACTTCCCGGCCCATGATCTGGCGTTTGTGATGGGCGTCGCCGTTGTCTTCGCCGGTGCGGTTGTGACGGTATCGCTCGGGCGACGGATCGAAGGGGGCCAGCTCTTCGAGCCAACGCTTGTAGTCTTCGTGCAAGCCCGGTTCGTCGTCGTTGATGAACACGGAAGCCGTAATGTGCATCGCGTTGATCAGCACAAGACCCTCGCGAATGCCGCTGCCGACCACGATCCGTTCGACCTGTGGCGTGATGTTGACGAAGTCCATACGCTCGTCGATCCGGAGGGTTAGGTGCTCGGTGTGTGATTTCATGCGACTCGCCTTTCACCGACCTTCACGACATCGACTGGGTAAAGATGCATAATAGCGACCAATAGCCTATCCCAAAGTACGTTGAGGGTCAAGCATCCCCCTCGCCAGCCGTCCTGTCACTTCGTCCTTGCCGGGGGGCAACTGGGCTGGTAGAGCCTTGTATCCCCAACGCACCAGCGCGAAGTCCAGTTTCTGCGGCGTGTCGGTCCTTGGCTATGCGGAAAGGTCAGATCGTTCGCCCCGGGTCTTCCGCCCCGCACGTGATTTCCCTGCACCGTGATTTCCCTGAATCACTGTCGGATCAATCTTCCTCGCGGCTGCCCCACTAGAGATGGGTCGGGCGAGTGCTTGAGATCGCAGGCGCATAACTCGTTTAGTAACAGTAGGTTAGGGCTCCACGATGTCGCAGATGAGTCTGGATTTTCCTTTCCTTTTCTGAAATCTGCTGCAACCGTGCAACATTCCGGAGGCTGGGTTGTATAACTAGACGGGAGCCATCGACTGCGTTGTTGATTGGCGAAAAGGGGGATTGGCGAAAAGGGGGCTGGCTCGCAGGGCACAGGTTATCTTGAGACAACCATGAATGTTGCCGCCACAGTGCCTGCCCTCGTTCGGACCTTGTCGCAAGGGAGCGTGATGACGGATGACAGCGAAGCAATCCGAAGGGTCCTCTCCGGCGATGTCGACGCATTTCGTACGCTTCTCGGGCGGTATCAGCGGCCCGTGTCGGTCTTTGTCGGCAACCTGATCGCCGACGCGCACCGACGCGAAGACATTGCCCAGGACGTATTCTTGGCCGCCTTTCGACGACTCGATACGTTCGACCCGAAGCGGAGCGGATTTTCAACGTGGCTACTGACGATCGCTCGAAACAAGTGCCTCAATGCAATCAAGAAGAAGACGCCTGAGTTTCACGATGACTTGTCACCTCCGGTTCACACGCGGACTCCGTACGATGAGGTCCTCGGCAAGGAGTGGCTGACACGCCTGGACCGGGCACTGGACGATCTGCCGCCTCGGCTGAGGACGGTCTTCGTGTTGGCCGAGATCATGGACCAGCCGATCGAGTTAATTGCCGAAATCGAAGGCATCAAACACAGCTCCGTCCGCTCACGACTTAGCCGAGCCAAGAAGAAACTGCGAGTGGTTCTAGAGCCATACGCCAAAGGTGAATTATGAATCGAAAAGAAACCTACGAGGCGTGGAAGAACGGCCGAAAGGACGTTGACGTTGATGTCGGTTTCGCCGACCGGGTGATGCAGCAGGTCCTTGCGTCGGAGGGACGCCAAACCGGCGAAGTACGGCCGGCCGATCGATCTGATCAAGTCAACGGCCGACGTACATGGGGTATACCGACGATGGCCGCCCTGCTGCTGTTGAGTCTTACCGTGGGGCTGCTGCGATACGGCTCCGTCATTGTCTTCCTTTTGTTAATGAGTTCAACGGGAAACTAATCATGTCAATACCTACTGAAGTCGACAATACACTCGCCGACGACATCCATCGAAGAAAGCCGTCGGTGGCGCTGCTGCTCTCGCTTCTTAGCGGAGGCCTGGGGCACATCTACTGTGGGCAACTCGCCAAAGGCGTCGTCCTGCTGGGGATCACAGCCGTGCTTGGCCCCATCGTTATCTCGGCCCTGTTCCTTGGCCACACGGGCTGGGCCTATCCCTTGTTGGTTGGGTCCTTCGTCGTCGCCAATCTAGTCTGGTTCTACGCAATCAGCGACGCCCTGAAGATCGCCCGACGGATGCCTCGCGATTACCGATTGAAAGACTATAACCGATGGTACGTATACCTGCTGCTCATTGTTCTGGCCCTTCCGGTGGCCACGAGCTATGCCCTGCTGATCCGGGAAGGGGTCTGTGAAGCCTTCGTCATTCCCGCCAAGAGCATGCTCCCGACCATCCGCCACGGCGATCGGGTGTTGGTCGACAAACGCACCTACCGCTACGGACCCGTGCAACGAGGCGATATTGTCGTCTTCGTCAACCCGAACGAACGTCAGCAGCGTTGGATCAAACGGGTCGTCGCCCTGCCCGGTGATGTGGTCGAGATCAAGAACGGCCATCTACTCGTCAATGGCGAGAAGCTCCCTCGTGTGAAGGTCGAGGATCTTGGCCAAGACGGTGACGAGGGTGGTGCGGTCTTTCAGGAGAAACATGGCACTGCGACTTACCGTATTTTCCTAGCCCAAGACGGCATCGAGGGCAATCGGGACTCCCAAGACTTTCCCGAAACGACCGTCCCGCCGGGCCACTGCTTCGTGCTGGGTGATAACCGGAAGCGGTCTCGCGATAGCCGCGACGTCGGGCCGATCCCCTTGGCCGATCTCGTCGGTCGGGCCGTATGCGTCTATTTTCCGCGATGGGAACG
>CAYYOX010000562.1:0-4791 GCA_964473065.1 uncultured Planctomycetaceae bacterium
CGACGTCGAAGAACGGCCATTCGTTGTTGTAAAGGGTGGGGCATGGGGTTAGTGGATAGTGGTTGGTGGATAGTGGATAGGGCTTTTCGTCATTCGTGCTTCGTCGTTCTATTCTATACCATGGTTCCTCGCTTGCGGAGGATCCATTCGGTGATTAGTAGCGTGAGGGTTAATAGTAGCAGCGGCCACTTGTTCCATAGCGGCTTCGGCGGCAGCGATTCGACGGGCACTTGGCGGCCCGGCGGCAAGTGCTTCCACAGGCGGCCGGCCTGCTCGAAGGTGTAGAAGCGTCCTTTGGTCTGCTTGGCCGCGCGACGCAGGCTGGTCGCGTCCATGCGAATTTGCTCGAACTCGCCGGGCGGTTCGACGACCGCAAAATCGACGGCCGGGGCCGCCGCGTCGGTCGTCGGCACGGCGACCCAGGCGTGGTACTTGCCCACGGCCAAGTTGTCCAGCACGGCCTCGAACGTGCCGCGGCCGGCCGAGATTCGATGCAGCGGGACACGTCGACTCTTGCGGCCCGGTTGTTCCACGACAACGATCACGCCGTCATCCTCGGCCGGCGCCAACCGCTCGTCGGCAAACCGTACGCGCAGCCGAATCGCATCGCCCCGATCATATTCTTGACGGTCGGCCGAGAGCGTGGCCGAGCGGTCGGTCCCGCTGAGCTTCGAGCGGCTGAGGGAGCGACTCATTTGGAGCCAGTAGCGGGCGAGGTAGCGATGGCCCAGGCGACGTCGCCAGCGCCACGTCTCCTCGGTCGCATGGAACAGCACCTTGCCCGCCCCGACGTACTGGAGGCAGATCACCGGCAGCGGCCGCCCGTCGCCGGCGAGACGCGTGGGATGCTCGGCCAGCACGCGGGCCGCCGGCTTGATGTCTGAGAGTTCCAACAGCCAGTAGACCGGCGGCAGGGTCTCCCAAATCTCGCGATTCTCTGCAGTGGTATCCCCCAGTTGCATGGCCGGGTGAGCCAGCCCGCGTGCGGTTGCCTGAATACGAAAACCCTCGGTGAGGACCTGATCCGCGGCCGGCGCCTGAACGTTATCGAGTGAAAAGGGCATCACTTCGGCCAAGGGCGTGTCGCGATAGTCCATGGGCATGTGGCGGGGACCGGCGATCAGCACCAACGATCCGCCGTTGTCGGAAAGGCTGACGAAGTCGACCAGGTTTTGCATGATGGGCCGACTCAGCAAGCCGGGGTCCACGTCGCCGAGAATGACCACGTCGTAAGACAGCAACTCCTCGCGCCGCACGGGAAACACGCGAAGTGCCAAGGGGTCCTGCTGCAAGTAACCCTGGTCCGCATCGTGAAGGACGGTTTGCAACTCGATCGTTTCGTCGCGCCGCAGCAAGTTCTCCAGGAAGCGGAATTCATAGCTGGGCGTGCCGCGCACCAGCAGCACGCGGATCTTCTCCTTGCGGACCTCGACCACACGCACCAGCCGGTTGTTCTCCGTTTGCGGCTCGTCGGGCTGAGGTTCGACCTCGACCTGATAACGAATCTGACCGGCACTACTCGGACGATGCGCCAAGCGGACCAGTTGCGACTGCCCGTCGGGCCCGATGGTTGCCTTGGCGGTGGCCATGACTTCTTCTTCGCCCTCGCGACGAAGCGTAAGGGCGACTTGCTGGCCGTGCAATCCGACGCCCGTCAAACGGACATCGAACTGGACCACGTCGCCAAGGAAGACGATCGGATCGACCAGCAGGTCGCTGAGTTTCAGATCCCGCACGGGCTTCTCGCTGCCGAGCCCCACGGCAAACAGGGGCACACCCCGTTGGCGGGCGACCGCGGCCGCCTCTTCCAGCGAAGGTCCCTCGGTGTTGATGCCGTCGGTCAGCATGACGATCGCTGCCGGGGTGGCGCCGCGTAGCTGATCGAGAATCGTCCGCACAGCGCCACCCAGCCGGCTGGATTGCCCGATCGGTTGCCGGGCGAGTATCTCCTGCTGAAGTTCCGCCATGCCGGCCGCCGAGGAGGGCTGTTCGCCGTGAAGGAAGTAGACGCGCAGGCGATAGTCCTCCATCAAGGCCCGAAGCATCGCCGCGTCGTTTTCGACAATCAGGGTCCGGGCGAGATTCCAACGACTTAAGTTCGCTTCTGTCAAGTCGCTCTGCTTCATGCGGTGCGTGAGGGCCTTTTGTCGCTTGGCGTCGTAATGGTCGGCCACGGTCATGCTCTGCGAATCGTCGATCAACAGGGCGACGAACGGCAGACCGGTCCGCTTCAGTCCCAGGGAGAATTGGGCGATCATCACCAGCACCAGGGCCATCACGCCCAGCCGGAGCCCGGCCAGCAGCAGCCGGTAGCGTCGCCCGACCGTACCCTGCGGCCGAAGGTAGATCCCCACGACAAAAACCGCCGCGAAGACGATCAGCCCGAGCGTGGCCCAAGCAGGCCAGTTCCATGTCCACTGTAGATTCCAGAGCGCACCTTCTCCCGGCTGGCTGTCGATTCCCAGCAGTCGACTGATCCAAGCTGGCAGTGTGCCGCTCATCGTTCGTCCGTCCCGTAACGCCAGGCCATAAAAGTCTCCAGAAGCAGCAAGCCCAAGACCACATTCAACAAAGCAACCGAAATGAACCCGCCCGAGGCGATTTGGGCGGGAGAGCGCTGCACGGCAATCTCCGGCGTTGTTTCCGTCAGCAACACGGCCTGCGGCCACACGCGATTGCGAAACGTTTCTTCGTCAAGATGCGTCAGGTCGCTTTCGACCGGATCGATATTGACCGCGAACTGTCGTGTTTGCGAAACCGGCGCCCCGAAACGGGCCGAATAGATCCCGCTTAGCGGCGTGTCGGCGTAGCGAAACGTGCCATACTCGCCGTCGCCCTCGATACGCAGCGTGCGCGTGCGGCCGTCGGGTGTTTGCAACCAGACGGGAACTTCCAGTGCCGAGGTGGCGACGGAATCCACCATCGCTTGGCCGACCAGAACGTTTCGCCGGTTGAGTTGATCGGCAAGGCAATACGCCAACATTTCCTGGACCAGGGGGACATAAACGGGCAGGGCCGGCATGTCGGTCCACGAGACGTCGGCCGAGGTGGCCACCAGCACCACGCGTCCCCGGTGGATTGGCTCCTCGACGATCAAGGGATCGCCCTCGGCCGTCTTCAGGACCACCCTGGCCGAGGACTCCTCGGGGATATCGAGCTTGATGTACTTATAGACGGGCGTCCTAGTCAAGCCGGCCCGCTCATGGCCGCGGAACTCGCGAACCATCGGATGGTTATACTCCAACGGATCCAGCAGCCCGGCGGAAGACTCGGCAACCGGTCCGATCCGCGCGGGAAGCAGCCGTTGTCTTTCTGCCCGGTCGTACAATTCTTCGTTGTACCGCTCGGCCGCTACTTCTCCGCCGAGGAAGAGGATCAGGTTGCCTCCTTGCCGCAGATAGGCGTCCAGCAATTCCGCTTCGTGGGAGGTAAACTGCCCCACGTGGCAAAGAAAGATCGCATCGAACTGCCGCAGATCCCGCTGACGCAGGGCGTTTTCCGTTGCCAACTCCGGCCGCACGGGAAGTCCGTCCGGCGTCGTGTCTTGGGGGGCCAAGGCGT
This sequence comes from uncultured Planctomycetaceae bacterium, assembly GCA_964473065.1. Classification (GTDB taxonomy): domain Bacteria; phylum Planctomycetota; class Planctomycetia; order Pirellulales; family Thermoguttaceae; genus CAYYOX01. Next base: position 3,562 of record CAYYOX010000562.1, read on the forward strand.
GGACCAGGTAGTCGGCCGCCCCATGAAACGGTTCGCCGGAAGGCTGTCCGTCTATGCATAATACACGAACCGATTCTCGGATCGCAACGACCAGCCGGCGGTGGTTGTCCACCTCCAGGGCGTCGCCTGCGGCGCGAACCTCGACGGTGTGGTCCCCGGGCACTTCGAAACGACACGAAAAGGGCACGACCTTCTCTTCACCCGGCGCAAGGTCGATCTCCCGTTGGTCGGCAAGACGACCGTCCAGTAGCAACTCAACCGTTTGACCCGAGTGTCGGCGGTCGCTGTAATTTCTGACCGTGGCTCTTAAGTCCAGGGCTGGGCCTATGGTAGCAATCGGTTGCAACATGTGCAATGAAGTAACGGCCCGGTTGTCGACCTCCGCCTGTCCCACGTCCAGCACCCTAATCGAGGCCGCCTGGGCCAACTGCCGGCGCCGTCGCTGCAACTGCTTCAGCGCTGAAGCCGACAAGTCGGGTTGCCAGCAGGCGCGATCCAGATCCGTAAAGAAATAGACCTCGTGCCGAGTGAGTTCCGAGTTGCCCTGCCCTGCCCTTTCGACCAGTCGTTGCACGATCGAAAGCGTGGCCGACAGGTCGGCCGTGGCGTGCGACAATTCGAGGCGATCGATTTCGCCGAGGATCTCTCTCGGTTCAAAAGCCGGAGTGCCTACGACCACTTGCGGCGGGTCGCCCAGCAACACCAGCGTCAGCGCATCGCCTTGCCGACTGGCTTCGACGATCCGCCGGGCGGCCTGCTTGGCTCGATCGAAACGGCTGCCCTCGTCCGGTCGATAAGCCATCGAATAGGAGGCGTCGATGACCAGCACCCTATGGGTCCGATCGACGGAGACCGCGGCCAGTCCGGCGGGATCGATGTACGGTTCGGCCACGGCCAACACCAACAGCAGCACCACGGCCGTTCGCACCAACAGCAGCAGCCACTGCTGCAATCGAACGCGTCGCGCCCGGCGTTTGACGGCCGCCAGCAGGAATTCCATGGCCGCGAAACGCATCGGACGGTGCTGCTGTCGATTCCAAAGATGGATCAGCAAGGGCGCAGCCGCCAGCACCAACCAGCCGAGCATCGGCAGGTGGGCGATTCCCAAGGCGAGAATGATTGGTGAAGATGGCATTAACTTGGTAGGAGGTGGAACTTAGGATCCCACTGCTTCAAAAAACGTCGGGCAAGCCCGACCGCTAAACGGTGTGATTGCAAACCACTATCCAC
>CAYYOX010000563.1:0-4786 GCA_964473065.1 uncultured Planctomycetaceae bacterium
GAGTATTGGGGGCAGTCCGGCGTGCGTCAAAAAACGTATCCCAGATCGCTCGTGACCGGCGCTGGGTTGAATTAGGCTGCCCCCCCGGTAGAGTGTTTCGCGCAGGGTCGATAAATGACGTGTCCCGCAATACCTATGAGTTGATGACACAAACCGCCGAATTCGGGCTGTGTGGCTGCCGCATCAATCCTCATCGATGCCTCAGAACGTCGTCTGAGATTCATGCTGTTGGCGACCGTGAAGTCTGTATTTCCAAGGGGTTTCGATGTCGGCTGAGTATTTTGACCGAACGCCTAACGCCAACAGAAAGTATGCCGTTTCGCTCGCAAGACAGGCAACTTCCGTTCAGAACAAGAATCGCCGGACGCTCACAGTGAACCTGGGTGACGATGCGGACACTACAGGGGCTGCGTGTGGTCATGATTTGGAGGCCGCAACCTCCCGCCTATCGGAAAAGTTTTCTTATCAGGGCCATTATAGCTCAGAGAATAGCGGTGAGAACCACCGTCCCAAAGATCGATGCCTTCCAGTCTATCATTTGCCTCGGTCCTGCGGCCTTAACAAACGGTGCTCGCGGTCGTGCAGCCCACCCGGTGGATACCTGACGTACCGAACGGCCCGGTTCAAGGCGGTGCGGATCGCTGAGACCGATTCGTTTGCCAGGACCATGGGGCCGCCACCGTCTACTGCCCACCCAAACTCGGCGGCTCGCCGACGGCCCAGAGCAGCCGGAACTGGGCCCGGTTGTAGTTGGCCACGGTGCTGAGGTAGGCGTTTTGGGCGTCGGCTCGGGCGCGGATGGCTTGCAGCATTTCGATCGGCAGCCCTTCGCCCTCTTGGATCCGCTGACGGTTCAAGCGATAACTCTCCTCGGCGGCCTGGATGCTGGACATCGTCGAGTCGATCTGACTCCCGTAGCCGGCCACGTCGGCGGCCGCTCCTCGAAATAGGTCTCCAGCGATTGGTGGTGCTCCGCCAATTCGCTCAGCGGCCTGTAAAAATGAAGCTCTTTGAGCCGCAGGCGACCCCAATAAACTGGTCGTCCGCAGCGGAAACCCCTTGGGTGCCCGTTCGCCCGAGACCCTTTCTATCGGAGGAAGCATGATGAACGCGACAAGGGTCTATTTGACTGCGTTGGTACTGCTGATTATGTGTGGCACCTTTGTCCACGGCGAGTTGCTAACCGTGTTTCGGGACGATTTCGAGGCCTATGACGCGGGCGCCGATCCGGAGGTTCCCCCGGTCGGCGAACCTTGGCAAATCGTCGAAGTGGCCGACAACGGCGTGTTTGTTGGAAATAACGTCTGGGAGCCGGACAATCAATCCTTGAACTTTGGACTCTCGCCGAGCAGCGCGCTGGCGCCGTTTTCCGCTTCCCATAGCCAGCAGATCTCCGACTGGAGATACCTCTCCATCGGCTTCGATTACTTTGGCAAGACCCCGCCCGACGCAACGGATTTGTCGTTCTTCGACGTCAGCCTGATGGAGGGCGGAACGGGTGAGAGATCGCTGCTGTTTCGCATCGATGCCTGGGAATATCCCGCCGGGAGTGATATTCACGATATCTACTACATCGGCCCCGCCGGTGGACTGCTGGACAGCGGGCTGGACGTGGTTGCCGACACGCTTCAGCGGATCACGGTCACCGCCGACCTGCCCAACGAGACCTTCGAGCTGGACGTGAACGGCAACTCGCAAACACTGCCCATGTTCTTTTGCCCGGAAGACATCGTGGGCGTCGAGTTCGCCACCGTGGGCGTATCCGCCGGCTCCGGGGTGATCGATAACGTCGAGATAACCACCACCAACATCCCCGAACCTCCAACCATCTGGCCATTCCTGGTTGCCGGCGTCATAGTTGCCTGTGGCTGGGTGCTGAAAGTGACCGCTGTGTTCAGCAGTAGAAACTGAAAAACGCAATTCCTGGGGTGGTGGAAGGGGCTTTCAGGCGAGTTCCGGGGACAGCATACATAACTCGGGCATGGAACTCCCCCTACTCATCGTCAAGGGATAGATCTTCCGCGTAGCCGGGGGGGAACGGGTTTTCGATTTGCGGCTTGTCGTCTGGAGATTTCTTGGGGGCCGGCTTGCGGCTTTCTTCGTCGATCAACGCTTGCAGGGCCGATTCGCCGCCGAATTGGCGGAGCCAGTACTCGACGTCTTCGCTGAGCAACGGTACGGCCGGGCGTGCCGAGGGCTTCGTGGCTTGGTGGCGCTCTTGGCGACCGCGGACGACCTCGGCATACCAGATGTCGCTGTCGACGGCCCGGGCGCGGCGGCGATGGGCCGCCCGTTGTAGGCGGTGGTCACTCGAGACGACCGTCAGGCGGCGCGGGGCCGAGTGGCTGAGGATCAGCCGTTCGATCAGGTCGTCGGCCTCCTCGTCGGGCAGGGCGAAACGGACTGTGAGCCCGCGATGGTTCAAGGTGCGCGGCAAGCCGGGCGGCGGGTGCTGGGCGTCGAAGACGACCGTCGTGCGACGGACCTCTTCCGGCGGCAGCGATTCGGCCAGGAAGTTCAACATGGCCAAGCGAGCCCGTTGCAGCGTGCCCGGCCCGACGCCCCGCGTGAGGATGCCGGCCACGTTCAACAGGTTGTAGCCGTCGATCAATAGGGGCATAGGATTGCAAAGCCGCAAGCGGCCCTTAGCGGCGATCGAATTTGACTCGGCCGGCGACCAGTACGACTTCGGCCCGACCGGTTAGTTCCCAGCCGGCGAACGGGGTGTTGGCGCTCTTGGAACGGAACTCGGCCGGGTCGACCGTCCAGCGGACTTTCGGATCGATGATCGTGATGTCGGCGTCGGCCCCGATTTGCAGTGTGCCTTTGGGGATTCGCAGCACGCGGGCCGGGTTGCAGGTCATCTTGCTCAGTGCGGTGGGCCAGTCGAGGTGGCCCGGCTCGATCAGTCTGGTCACCACCAGCCCCAAGGCCGTTTCGAGCCCTACGATGCCGAACGGGGCCCGATCGAGCTCCTGCATCTTCTTTTCCTTCGCGTGCGGCGCGTGGTCGGTGACGATCACGTCGATCGTACCGTCGACCAGCCCGTCGATGCACCCCTTGACGTGCCCCGCGCCGCGCAACGGGGGGTTCATCTTGAAGTTCGAGTCGAACGAGCGGAGGCATTCGTCGGTCAGGGTGAAGTGATGGGGGCAGACCTCGGTCGTAACGCGAATGCCGCGTGCCTTGGCGCGTCGCACGGCATCGACGCTGCCGCCGGTCGAGACGTGCATCAAGTGGAACCGCCCGCCGGTCGCCTCGGCCAAGGCGATGTCGCGGCTGGCCATCACGTCCTCGGCTGCGGTCGGCATGCCGGACAGACCGAGGATCAGCGACGTGAGCCCCTCGTGCATCACGGCCCCTTCGGTCAGTTCGCGGATTTCCGAGTGATTCATCACGGGCTTGTCGAACATCAGGCAATACTCGAAGGCGCGGCGCATCAGTTCGGGGCTGTTGATCGGGTCCCCGTCGTCACTGAATCCGACGGCGCCGGCCTCGACCAGTTGCCCGATCTCGGCCAGTTCCTTGCCCTCGCGATTCCGGCTCACGCAGGCGACCACGAAGACGTTGCAGTTGTCGGCCCGGGCGGCCTTGCCGCGGATGAACTCGACCGTACCCTGGCTGTCGATGGGTGGATCGGTGTTGGGCATGCAGGCGATCGACGTGAACCCGCCGGCCAAGGCGGCGGCCGTGCCGGTCGCGATCGTCTCGTCCTCCTCTTTGCCCGGCTCACGCAGGTGGACGTGCATGTCGATCAGGCCCGGGGCGACGATCCGGTCGGTCGCGTCGATGACCGTCTGTCCTTCGGCCGGTTCGGCATCATAAGCGGCGATGCGACCGTCTTCGATCAAAAGATCGGTCACCCGGTCCATGTTCTGGCTGGGGTCGATCACGCGGCCGTTTTTGATGAGGATTGCGGGCATGGTAGTGGATAGTGGGCAGTGGATAGTGGGTAGTGGGCAGTGGATAGTGGATAGTGGATAGTTTTTTGTGCAGCGGAACAACGCCTCACGCATGGACGGCCACCTCGAACGTGGTCAGGATCGGGTGGGGACTCTCTTTTTGCGGGAATTCCTCCAAGTAGGCCTCGGTTGCCTCTTGCAGGTTCTCGACCGCTTCCTCGATCGTATGGCCCTGGCTGGCCGTGCCCACTTTCGGACACTCCGCCACGTACCATTCCCCCTCTTTGTGGATTACTGCGGTGAAGGTCATTTCTTTCGGGTCCCTTGGGAATCAGGATAGTGGATAGTGCAAAGCCGCAAGCGGCTTATCTGTCGGCGCCGACGAGCCAGAGGACGGCCATGCGGACGGCTACTCCGTTGGTGACTTGTTCTAGGATGGCCGAGTGCTCGCCGTCGGCTACGTCGGGGGTTACTTCCACGCCGCGATTGATCGGGCCGGGGGCCAGGATCAGGATGTCTTCTTTCGCTCGGGCCATCCGCTCCTTGTTCATCGCGTAGAGATGGGCGTACTCGCGAACCGAGGGGAACGGCCGGTTGTATTGACGCTCGAATTGAATACGAAGCAGGTTCAAGACGTCGACCCGCGGCAGGATCTCGTCGAGACTGTACGAATACTCGACGCCGACCTCGGCCCAACGTGGCGAGACCAGGGTCGACGGTCCGCAGACGATCACATGGGCACCGAGCGTCTTGAGCCCCCAGATGTTGGATCGGGCCGTTCGGCTGTGGGCAATATCGCCGATCAGGGCGACGGTGAGCCCTTCGAGGCTGCCGCGGCGCTGGCGGATGGTCATGATGTCCAATAGCCCATGGGTGGGGTATTC
>CAYYOX010000564.1:0-4784 GCA_964473065.1 uncultured Planctomycetaceae bacterium
CGACCTGACCTTGGCCTACACCATCGCCGGCGTGCCGGGTGTGTTCACCGCCAGCGTCGTGGTGCCCGAGCCGGGAACGCTGTTGTTGCTGTTCAGCGGACTGGCGGGGCTACTGCTCTGGCGACGGCGAATGTAATCCTCCGGTGCCATATCCGTTGAAACAAAACAAAAGGCGCCAAGACGCAAAGGAAACAGAGATTCTTTCGCTCTCGTTTCGACAAAGCCCCCCACTGACAGGGGGGTGTCTTTGTTTCTTGGCCATTTCTTGCCCTCTACGGCTGGAAAACCAAGCTATGAAGGGCATCGACTATCAAGAAACGCTTTTTCCGGGGGCCTCAACTTCGCTATTGTGATGCGATCGCCTTGATTGCAATGGCCTCACATTTTGTGTATACTACGTATTGTATCTGCTGAGAGTATATCGGTTTATTCGGCGTCTGGCCCTGCAGTTTGTGAGGCAGCGTCTTTTCATAACGGCGGTCGGGACCAGCTTGGCACAACCTTTGCCGGGCTGCCACTGGTTATGTTTTCCTTGCGACCAAGCGACATCGACGCGTGCGTCGATTGTCGGAATATGATAATGTGATTCTCTTTCCGGGAGGGCGTGTGATGTTAAAGAACATGGGCGTGATCGTAACGCTGTTGGTCCTGAGTGTCGTTTGTGTCGGCACGGTCATGGCCGTCGAACTCACTTGGAATAACGGCGGCGACAGCGATTGGGGTTACGTCGATCCCGGCAGCGGGGAGTCCAACTGGCTGGCCGCTGGCGTGCCAACCTCCCAAATCCCGAACGTCGACACGCCCGTCACGTTGGACATCGACAACACGGATACCATCAGTGTTGAAGCGCCTCGCAGCGCAATGACCGTGACGGTCGACGGAGGAGCCATCCACGTCAACGACGGGCAGTCGCTCTCGATTGCTCAAACGGCGACGTTTGGCGCCGACACCTTGTTGTCTCTCGGCACGGACGCGATCCTCAGTGTGGGCGACGGCGGAGCGATCAATGCTCTGCAGACCCAAGGCAACGCCACGTTGGAAATCGGCGGCAGCGAAATGATCGTCGGCAGTTTCACTGACGGCGGCGTCGCAGCCACGATCGTCAAAAGCGGCCCGGGAGATCTGGTTCTCGCTTCCGACGCCAATGATGTCGATGACATCACGTTCGACATCCAAGGGGGTCGGCTGGTCGGCTACCATGGCTCGAACCCCTTGGCCGGGGCGACGCTCGATATCAACGGCGGCGAAGTGTTGCTCTCGGCAACACCGGACGCCGTCTCGCCGGTCACCTACGACAACAGAGTGCTGGTCACAAGCGACGGCGCCTTGACGGCCGGGCCCGGCAACGCGGGCGAGACGGAATCCATGACGGTCAGGCTCGACCAGCCGACCGGTGACCTCGCGGTGGCCGACGGCGCGACGCTCTCGTTGGGTTCCAGCGGCGAGTATAGCCTGACGGTGGCCGACCCGTTGGCCGGACTCGGCACGGTTCGCGTCGAGCAGGGTAACGTCACCTTGGCCGGCGGAGGGCAACTCGGGTCGTTGGAGATGATCGGCGGGACGCTCAGCCTTGAGGCCGACCTCGAAGTGGTCAATGCCTCGATGCTCGGCGGCACGGCAACCACCGCCAACGAAAGCAGCATCACCGTGACCGAATTGCTGAAGCTCGGCGACCTGGGCTTGGCCGTCGATCCGGCAGCTCCCGTGACCCTCAGCGGGCCCGACATGGCCAACGTGGACGGTAGCCGCACGCTGACCTTTTCCGGCGGAACACACACTCTGAGCAGCCTTGCCTTGCCCGAAAGCATCGTTATCAACGGCGATTTCGAAGACAACCAGGGATCCAACGGCGGAATCATGTATAACTGGAACGTGATTTCCAACTCCTTCGGCACTTGGGATGGTCTCACTGGCTCAGAGCCCCATGGCGGCGAGTGGATGCTGCACGTCGGCAAATACTCTAATGCCGGAGGAAGATACCAGGACCTTGCCACCGTTGTGGGTCAGCAATACATGGTGCGACTGTTCAGTTCCGGTTTTCCCACCGGCGAGCCGATACAATCGGGCAGTGTGATGGCCGCAGCGACCGACGGAACCGACTTCTTCGAGCTGCCCTTTACCGTGCCGGCCTACGTGTCGCAGGATAGTTGGACGGAAATCGTCGGCACGTTCGAGGCCCAGGAATCAACCACGCGGTTGAAACTCTGGAACCACGCCGGTAGTGCCATCAACATCGACGACGTTGAAGTCTTGGCCTTACTAGCACAGGGTCCTTGGAATCTGCCTAATACGAACCTGATGGTCACCGCGACGTCGACCCTCGTAGGTAACGCGGCGAACGACCTCGGCCTGGGGAACGTGAGTATCGCCGACGGGCAAACGCTCACCGTCCAGGACGCCAAGAGCCTCAGCACGGCCGACCTGAGCCTTGGCGAAGGCGCCACGCTCCAGACGCCCGTCTCCGTCGGCGGTACGCTCAGCACCCGCGGCACGAACACCATCCTCGGTCTTTTGAAACTGGGCAGCGAGGCCGCTTATCAAGTCGATATTGCCCAAAACCAACAGAGCATTATCCAACTCGACGGCGGCACGACAGCACCGGGCGGGGCATGGTTGGCCGGCTCGCTCACGGTCGACGCATTCCAGCCCATAAGAGTAGACGGAAGTCCCACTTGGGGCGATCTCCAAGTGACCGTGATGGAGGTGATCGACGTGGATCCGCTAAGCATTATTCAGGGCATCTTCGAAAACGTGCCCGACTCGTACAGCGTAGTCGGAACGTTACCCTCGGAGGGCGCGTCCTTGGGCCCCGGCCTGTGGTTCGGCAACGCTGCCGACGCCGACGCGGGTGGGAATGGCGTCTATTACACGGAGACCCAAGTCAATATCGGCGTCTTCCAGGCCGCCCCGGGTGATACCGACGGCAACCGCAAGGTCGAAGGGCAGGACATCCTCAATATCCTCCAAGCCGGCCTGTTCGGCGACGGAGTAACGCCCGAAGCCAATTGGGGTAACGGTGACTTCAACGCCGACGGCAAAATCTCCGGCGAGGATATTCTCGCCCTGTTGAGCACGGGCTTGTTCGGCGACGGAACCTATCCGGACTCCGCTGCTGCCGCTGCCGCTACGGCTGGCGTCAAACTGCTCGTTACCCAAGACGGGCTGGTGATCGACACGGACGGCGCGACCGTGACCGGCTTTGTGCTTTCGTCCGAGTCGGGCATCCTCACCGGTGACGACGCCGAGGGCCTCGGCCTGTTCCAAGAGGACACCGACGCGGAAATCAGCGGCGCCTTTGCCATGTCGCTTAACGGCGAACACGGCCTGGGCGACGTGATCGGCCAGACCGACGTGGATCTCGGCGGTGACCTGACCTTAGCCTACACCATCGCCGGCGTGCCGGGCGTGTTCACCGCCAGTGTCGTGGTGCCCGAGCCGGGAACGCTGATGTTGTTGCTGGGCGGTCTGATCGGACTGTTGATCTGGCGACGTCGGATGTAGTAACGGTTTTTTGTTCTGAGCCTAAGCCCAGGGTTGCAACCCCTGGGCTTGTGCCTGTATAAAGGAACGGCCGGCGGATTAACCGGCTTGTTCCCTTTCAGTCCAGGTACAGCAACCATGAACACGACCAACGACCGTCGCGTCGCGCTGGCGTTCTTGGCCCATCCGGACGACGCCGAATTCCTCTGTGCGGGCACTCTGATCCGGCTGGCCGAGGCGGGTTGGGAGATCCACATTGCCACGCTCACGCCGGGTGACTGCGGCACGATGACCGAGACCCCCGAGGCGATCGCCGCCAGACGGACCGAAGAGGCCCGGACGGCCGCTTCGCTAATCGGGGCCGCCTATCATTGCCTCGACGAGTGCGACGGTCTGGTCGTCTACGACAAGCCGACCTTGCGCAAGAGCATCGACCTGCTGCGCCGCGTGGCCCCGTCGCTCGTGCTGACCCACGCGGTGAAGGATTACATGATGGACCACGAGATGGTCTCGCTGTTGGCCCGGGCGGCCAGTTTCATCTACCCGGCGCCCAATATCTCGAAGCTTCCGCTGAAGGAAGGCTCGCAAGTGCCTTACCTGTACTACGTCGACCCGATCGAGGGCAACGATCCGCTGGGCCATCCGGTCGAGCCGACCACCCTGGTCGACATTACCGAACAACTCGATCAGAAAACCGAGATGCTCGCCTGCCACGCCAGTCAGCGCGAGTGGCTTCGGGCGCATCACGGCACGGACGAATACCTCGACGCCATGCGCCGTCACGCGGCCATGCGCGGCGAACCAGCCGGCGTGACCGCGGCCGAAGCGTTCATACAGCACCTGGGCCACCCCTATCCGCAAGACGACCTGCTGGCCGAACAATTCGGCCCCGCAACCGGCACATAAGAGACCATTTTTCGACTTCAAGGAGGCCGTCATGTCCCGACCGATTAGCAAAGTCGCTCCGCCGTGGTGGGACTACACGACGTTGCCGGCCGATATCCTCGACGATGCGGCCAAACTGAGCGTTGAAGATATCGGGCAACTCTCCCGGCCCGGTTTTCAGGTCGTAATGTATGACACGCTCGAAGAGTTCTACCTGGCCGAGGCGTTGGAGTACATCAACGCCTGGCGTCAATCGACGGCAGACAATCCCACGGGCATCTGCGGCCCGATCGGCCCCACCGAGCAATTGCCGCTGGTCGCCCGGCTGGTCAACGATTTGGATTTAGACGTTCGCGAGGCACACTTTTGGGGCATGGACGAATGGGTCGACGCGCAAGGCAACCCGGTGCCGACGACGC
>CAYYOX010000565.1:0-4780 GCA_964473065.1 uncultured Planctomycetaceae bacterium
GTGGATAGTGGTTTGCAATCACACCGTTTAGCGGTCGGGCTTGCCCGACGTTTTTGAAGGCAGTAAGCAGTAAGCAGAAAACGGATGCGTATGAATTCTGAACCCCGAACCCTGAACCCTGAACCCTCCGCGCCCCGACGCCGGCTCGCTTCCATAGCCATCGCCTGGCTCCTGACGGTAACGACCGCGACCGCACAAGAGGCCGTGCCTGTCGACGGTGAACCGTTCGCCGGGCAACTCGTGGGCGTTGACGCCGAGTGGCAGTTGACCTTTCGCGACGACGGACAGACGCGACAACTGCCGGCCGAGGAGTTGGTCCGCTGGGGGACCTGCGTCGAGCCGACGGAGCAACCTTTGCTCGTCCTGGCCGACGGGGGACTGCTCGCGGCCGAGGTGCTCGCGATCGATGCCGAGAATCTGACGGTCGACTCGGCCCTGTTCGGCCGGTTGGCGCTTCCCTTGGAGACCGTCGCCGGCGTGGTGTTTCAATTGCCGCCGGTCCCTGCGCGGCGCGATCGGTTGTTGGATCGCGTCGGCACGGCCGAGGGCCATGCCGACAGCGTGTGGCTGCTCAACGGTGACGAAATTTCCGGGCTGATCGAGGCCGTCGACGAAGATACGGTCCGCGTGCAGGCCGACGTAGGGCCGATCCCGATCGAGATCGCACGCATCGCCGCGCTGGTCTTCAACCCCGACTTGAAACAACAACCCAAGCCGACCGGCCCCCGGGCATGGATCGGCACGACCGACGGCAGCCGCCTGCTGGCCACGCAGCTTCAACTTGACGACAAAAGGCTACGCCTGACCACCTCGGCCGGCCTAACATGGAAGACCGACCCGGGCGAACTGGTCTGGCTGCAACCCTTCGGAGGCCGGGCCGTCTATCTCTCGGACCTCGAACCGACCGACTACCGCCACGAGCCATTCTTGAATCTGAGTTGGCCCTACCAAACCGACCGCAGCGTGACGGGCACGCACCTGCGGGCCGACGGCCGGATCTACTTCAAAGGGCTCGGCACGCACAGCGCCGCCCGGTTGAGTTACCGCCTGGACGAATCTTACGCGCGATTCGAGGCCGAACTGGCCATCGACGACTCGACCGAGAGCCGCGGGAGCGTGCAGTATCGGATCCTGGTGGACGGCACCGAGAAATACGCCAGCCCGATCGTCCGCGGCAGCGATCCCCCCTTGTCGGTCAAGGTCGAAACGACCGACGCCAAGCGTCTAGAACTGATCGTCGACTACGCCGAGCAAGCCGACCAACAAGACCACGCCAACTGGCTCAACGCCCGGTTGATCCGAGCCAAGGAGGAACCGTAAACCCAATCCCTACAAAGCCGCGACCGTTGGTCGCGCCCGGTTGTATTGCCAATCAACACGGAGTATAGTTCCGGGCGCGACCAACGGTCGCGGCTTTATAGGACTTACATCACAATGCTATGGAGTTGGGAGTCGCTATGTCTGAGAAGAATGATCCGAACACGGGTCTCCGTGTGTCAACCGGTTTGTTGTGTGCTACCGTCGTATTTGCGTCGGCGGTCATGCTTGGCTCTTTTGGGATTCCGTTGGGAGTTTTCATTCTCTGCTGGGTGGTATTGTTTCGGATTCCGCCGTCGATGTGGACTTGCGGGTACAGTTCTCTCTGGCCGATCGTAGTTGTGGTTTCCCTCATCTTCGTTCTCATGCCCGGAATTATGGACGGTCCCGGCCCCTCTCGGCGCGCTGCATGTAGGAGCAACGTCACACAAGTAATGATTGGACTTCAGCGGTACGAAGCGGACCATGGCCATTTTCCGCCGGCCTACGTGACTGACGCCGACGGCAAGCCTATGCACAGTTGGCGCGTGTTGATCTTGCCTTACATCGAACAGCAGGAGCTCTACGAGAAGTACGATTTCAACGAACCTTGGGATGGGCCAAATAATCGGCAACTGGCCGGATGCTTTGTGCCGGAGTACGCGTGCCCGGAAGAAGACATCGAAATCGACGGCTCGGCGATGACCAGCTATGTGGCTGTCGTGGGGCCTAATACGGCATGGCCGGGGAGTACGGCAACGTCAATCATAGATATTGATGACGGAGCGAACAACACCATCATGATTGTCGAGGTGTCCGGGGCCGGTATCAACTGGATGGAACCGCGTGATCTGACGTTCGAGCAAGCCCGGCAAGGAATCCACGGCGATCCGGGCCTGCAAATCGCCAGCCGGCATATCGACAACGGCCTCTACTACGATACCAACTCGCCTCGCGCCCATGTAGGCATGGCCGATGGCAGTGTGCATCTGCTGCCCGGGGGTACGCCGCCTGAAATCATCGAAGCCATGCTAACGATCAATGGCGGCGAAGAGATCCCATGGGATGACAGGCCGCAATGGGATCGCATGACGAAGCGTCCGTTGCTGTGGATACGCAGGATCGCGACCGTCGTGTTGGCGGTGTCCGTGTTGGTATTGCTGCTGCGGCCACGAAGAGAATATCCGGATCCCTTCCCCAAGCGCCCGGCTCGGCCGCGGGATTGTCTAGATGGGGAACCGTGAACCCACAATCCCTATAAAGCCGCGACCGTTGGTCGCGCCCGGTTGTATTGCCAATCAACCCGGAATATAGTTCCGGGCGCGACCAACGGTCGCGGCTTTGTATTACGCGCCGAACTTGCCTAGGCGTTCGGCGTGGGCCAGGGCTAGGGGCATTAGGTAGACGGCCTCGAAATGGCCTAGGCCGCCGCAGAGGGCTTGCTTTTCGCCGAACTTCTCGCAGCCGTCGGGGCGGCAGTTGTCGGCGGCCAACAGCGTGGGGACCGGGTGCCAACTGTGGGCGGCCATGCCGGCCGGAGTGCTGTGGTCGCCCGTGACGATCAACACGGTCGGGTCGAGCTCGACCACTCGCGGGATGATCGTGTCGAACTCCTCGATCATTTTCACCTTCTCGGGAAAGTTGCCGTCCTCGCCGCGGCTGTCGGTGTACTTGAAGTGGACGAAGAAGAAATCGAAGTCGTTCCAGGCCTCCGCCAGCACGTCGATCTCCTCGGAAAGCGAGCCGGGTTGGCCGACGACCTCCATGCCGACCAGTTGGGCCAGGCCTTTGTACATCGGGTAGACGGCAATCGCGGCCGCCTTGAGCCCGTAAACCTCTTCGTAGGTCGGCAGGTCGGGCTTCTCGGAGAATCCCCGCATGGTCAGACCGTTCGCCTTGGGCTGGTCGGCCAAGAGCTTTTTGGCCTGGGCAAGGAACTGCTTGGCCGCCTCGGCCGTCCGCTGGCTCCGCTCGTCGGCCGCCACGGGATCCAGCGGCGGGACGCCCGTGCGTTGCGGATCGGTGTCGGACACGGCCCCGCCGAGCCCTTCGCCGCGCAGCACGACCACGAACCGATGTTCCTTGACCGGCTCGACCACGATCTCGATGCCGGGGATGCTCACTTGGCGAAGCTTCTTGGCCAGCGGGGTGCTCTCCTCGGACGGGATCCGTCCGGCGCGGCGGTCGGTGATATTGCCGTCGGCATCCAGCGTGCAGAAGTTGCAGCGGATGGCCACATCGTTTGGCCCCAAGGCGAACCCGATGCCGGTGGCTTCCAGGGCCCCGCGACCGATGAGGTATTTGATCGGATCGTAGCCGAACAGCCCGAGGTGTCCCGGCCCGCTGCCTGGGGTGATTCCCGGCTTGATGGGGATCATGCTTCCCGAGACGCCGCGGGTGGCCAGTTGGTCGAGATGGGGCGTTTTGGCCGCTTCGAGCTCCGTAGGCCCGCCCGGCTCGACCGGCAAACCGCCCAGGCCGTCGGCCACGAGCATCACGATTTTCGAGTCGTTCGAGATCTTCAGGCTGCGGACAAGTTGCTGGATTTCCATGGTTTGGCTCCCGGAATGTGGCTAGTTCGATGAATGGCGAACTCTTTTCCTATCAGAAACCGCCCGCAGGAAAAAGGGGGTCCCCTGGCCGCCCGGGGGGCGATGGGATATGTTGGCTTTCCGTCCGGCGGCCGCATCGCTAAGGCGGCGTGGCCGCCTGGGGCTAAACTAACAACTCAAAACTTAGAACTCACAACTCCCTCCCATGCCCAAACTTACCGAACGCCCGCAGTGGCACGAATTGCAACAACATGTCGAGCAGACGGCCTCTTGGCATTTGCGTGACCTTTTTGCCAAGGACCCCGGTCGGGCCGAGGCGATGACGCTCGAAGAGTGCGGCCTGATGCTCGACTACTCGAAGAACCGCGTCACGGCCGAGACGCTCGATCTGCTGCTCGCCTTGGCCGAGGCGTGCGGCGTGCCGACGGCCGTCGCGCGGATGTTCGCTGGCGAGAAGATCAACACGACCGAAGGCCGGGCCGTGCTGCATACGGCCTTGCGCAACCGCAGCGACGAGCCCGTGTCGGTCGACGGCCGGGACGTGATGCCGGCGATTCGGGCCGTGTTGGACAAAATGGCCGCGTTTGCCGAGGGTGTGCGAGCTGGGACATGGAAGGGTCACACGGGCAGACCGATTCGCAACGTGATCAACATCGGCATCGGCGGGTCGGACCTGGGGCCCGTTATGGCCTACGAGGCGCTGAAGCCTTATGCCGATCGCCGGCTGACCGTGCGGTTTGTCTCGAACGTCGACGCGACCCATCTGGCCGAGGCCACGCGAGATCTGGATCCGGCCGAGACGCTGTTCATCGTGGCCAGCAAGACGTTCACGACCCAAGAGACGATGACCAACGCCCATAGTGCCAGGGTCTGGCTGCTGGCGAATCTGGGCGACGAGTCGGCGGTGGCCAAACATTTCGCGGCCCTGTCGA
>CAYYOX010000566.1:0-1439 GCA_964473065.1 uncultured Planctomycetaceae bacterium
GGACTTGCCGGCTCAGGAATCGTTCCGGCTGCATCAGCAGATTTATCGGATCGATCCGAACGAATTCGACCGCACCCGCGACGAATTGACCGGCATGCTCGACGTTGGCAATCTGCTCTCGCAGCCGGTTCGTGAATTGTCGCTGGGCGAGCGGATGAAGATGGAACTGATCGCCGCCTTGCTGCACTCACCCGAGGTGCTGTTCCTCGACGAGCCGACCATCGGCCTGGACGTGATCGCCCAGCACAACATCCAGAAGTTCCTGCGACACTACCAAGAGGTCCGCAAGGTCACGATCCTGCTGACCAGCCACTATATGAAGGACGTGCTTGCTCTATGCCGTCGGGTGGTCATCATCGCCTTGGGACGGATCATCTACGACGGGTCGCTCGAGGGGATCCTCGACCGGTTCGGCGGGCACAAGATCATCACACTGCAAGTGGCCGACGGTCGCATCCCGCCGGACCTCGACCGCTATGGCGAAGTCCTTGCCGAAGAGCCACCGCGGGCCAAGGTCCGCGTCCCGCGCGGCGACGTGCCCGCGATCCTCCGCGATATCCTGTCCTCCCACGAGATCGAGGACGTCACGGTCGAGGACCCGCCGCTCGAAGAAGTCATCGCCGAGGCCTTCGCCCAAGCCGATGAAACATCGCGCCAACAACTCGGCGAGGTACCGGAACTTTTCAGCGAAGAGTAGGAAAAAAGGGAAAGAGGGAAAATGGGAAAGAAGAAACTCAAGCTTGTTTTTTTCCATTTTCCCTCTTTCCCCTTTTTCCTAACCGCGTAACGATTACCCAATGATCTCCTCCGCGATTACCCACTGGACCGTCTTGAAGATCAGCTTCGAAGAGCGGCTGATCTATCGGGGGGATTTCGCGCTGGGCACAGTGATGCGGTTCCTGCCGATCATCACGCAGATCTTCCTCTGGACGGCCGTCTTCGCCGCCCGGGCGGTCGCCAATCCCGACGAGCCCGAGATCGTCGGCTATACGCGCGACAGCATGATCGCCTACTACCTGCTAACGATGATCAGCCGGGCGTTTTCCAGTATGCCGGGCCTGGCGTCGAGCATCGCGAGCGACATCCGCGACGGGACGGTCAAAAAATATCTCATCCAGCCGATCGATATGGTCAGCTTCCTGCTGGTCAACCGCATGGCCCATAAGCTGGTTTACTACCTGGTGGCATTAGTGCCGTTCGCGTTTCTATTCTTCGTTTGCCGGGGATTCTTCGTCGGCTGGCCGGATGCTTGGACCTTGGCGGCCTACCTGGCTTCGCTGGCGATGGCGTTCCTGCTGGGCTTTTTCCTGGAAGCCACGCTCGGGATGATCGGCTTCTGGTTTCTGGAGGTCAATTCGCTGTTCTTCATCTATATGTTGTTCAACTTCTTCTTCTCCGGCCACATGTTCCCGTTGGACCTGTTGCCCGGCGTTTGGCAG
>CAYYOX010000566.1:1449-4780 GCA_964473065.1 uncultured Planctomycetaceae bacterium
CGTGGCAACACCGGGCCTACTTCCCGGCCGCCGTGTTCCTGGGCAAGCTTTCCCAGGCCGAGTTGGTCCAGGGGCTGTGGGTTCAGTTGGCTTGGGTCATGTTTTTCTTCGCCACGGCCCGAGGCGCCTTCCACTTCGGCGTTCGACGCTACAGCGGATACGGAGGGTAAGCCTTTGTTGAACAACGGCTGCTCAAGAAAACGCGTGCCACTGGTGGCTTGCCCACCAGTGCCATCGCACACAGGAATACACGGGTGGACAAGCCACCCGTGCCACCCAACAGGATTCCGACCATGAACCCGCGCCCTGCCTACTTCCGCGTGCTGATGACCTTCGTTCGCAACAGCCTGATCCGTGACATGACGTTTCGGGCCAACTTCATCATCGATACGCTCTCGACCATGTCCTGGGTGGCGATGAACTTCGGCTTCTACGTGCTCGTTTTCCGATATACGCCCATGCTCGGCGTGGGGACCGGTTGGGGCAAATACGAGTTTTTCCTCTTCCTGGCCACCACGCTACTGATCAACAGCGTCGCCCGGGGGATCTTCCTGGGCAATGCGGGCCAGTTCAGCGAGCAGATCCGCACCGGCATGCTCGATTTCGCGCTGGTCAAACCGATCGACACCCAGTTCCTCATCTCGTTCGGTCGGGTCGAGTGGGCCGCCTTGGGCCCGTTGGCGTGCGGGCTGGCGTTGATGGTCTACGCGCTGAGGCACGTCGAGTACCTGCCCGGCCCGTTGGAAGTGACGCTCTACGTCGTCTACCTGATCTGCGGCGTGGCCATTTATTACAGTCTGATGATCGCGATGGCCTCGACCAGCGTCTGGCTGGGGCGCAATCGGGCCCTGCTGGACTTTTGGTTCTACATCACCACGTTTTCCCGCTACCCAATGGAGATCTACACGGGCCGCTGGGGAACGCCGCTGCGGAGTTTCTTCACGTTCTTGATTCCCGTGCTGGTCGCGGTCAACGTGCCGGCCCGCCTGCTGGCCAAGCCGCTGGACCCCTACGACCCGGAGACGCGGATCCTACTCCCCTTTGCCCTTTTCGCCGCCCTAGCCAGTCTGGCTGCCTCCCGCTGGATATTCAACCGCTCCCTACTAAGCTACCGAAGCGCCAGCAGCTAGCCGCTCGCGGCTTTGCAGTCACAACGCACCAACTCCGACCAGAATTTTCCCCTGGGGGATATTGTCAAAACCCGGCCCACGGTGTACATTAGTGGATGTTGCGAGCTGCCCGTGTTGACAGCAGCTTGACCTGAGCCCAGATTTCGGGGAAATATAATGCACCGGAAACGAATCTTGGTGCTGGCGAACTCGATCAAAAGAGGAGGGCGGTGTGTGGCTGGCCGCGAAGTGAGGAGTAGCGAGGACGGATTGGTGCTTCGCGATTGGGTTCGGCCGATCAGCGATCACGGCGAGGGAGAACTGGATTTCCGTGAAACGACGCTAAGTTCCCGACGGCAGGTTGACGTGTTGGATTATGTGGAAGTGTCAGCCGTCGGCAGGGCCGACAACCCGTGCCAGCCGGAGAATTGGCTGATTGCACGACAACCATGCTGGGCCGATATCAACCGTGCCTACGAACCGTATCCGCTGTCGAAGCTCCAGGAGCATCCTCTCCATTTGTGGCTTGAGCCGGGCAGCAAGAAGAATGATCGCGTTTCGGACGAGTATCTTTGCGACCACCCGCCTCCCCAATCGCTTTACATTATTCGACCGCAAGGACTCCGCATTCGATTGCATACCACTTCCTGGAACAAGCAGAGAAGGCGAGCACGATTCCGCTACCTAGGTTTAAGCTATGATCTGGCCCTCACCGACCCGGTTATTCAAGACAAATACGGCTGGAAAATACCCGCCCGCGGTGAAACGCCGAGCGAGTTCGCCTTGCCTTGTGGCGACAAATGCTTAATCTGTGTGAGTCTGGCCAGCGAGTTCGAAGGGGATCACTACAAAGTCGTGGCCACAGTATTCGAGGACGTTCCATGAGTGATACATCGCCGACGCTCTACACGATCGGCCACTCGAACCACGAGTTTCCGGCCTTTGCCGAGTTGCTTCGGCAGCATGATATCGCCGTGGTGGTCGACGTGCGTTCGAGTCCCTATAGCCGTTTCCACTCGCAGTTCAACCGCGAACCGCTCGCGGCCGCGCTGGCGGGTGCGGGGATCGACTATATGTTCTTGGGTGAAGAACTCGGTGCAAGGCGCGCCGAACCGCAATGTTACGTCGAGAACCGCGTCCGATACGATCTGGTGGGCCAGCTTCCGCTATTCCTCCAGGGGCTCAGCCGCCTTCGCGAGGAAGTCGCCCGGCGACGGGTGGCGTTGATGTGTGCCGAAAAGGACCCGCTGACCTGCCATCGCACGATTCTCGTCTGCCGCAATCTGCGCAGCGAACTGACGATACTTCACATTCTAGAAGACGGCCGCCTCGAATCGCACGAGGAGGCCGAAGACCGACTGCTTAAGCGGCTGAAACTGCCGGCCGGCGATATGTTTGACAGTAAGGAAACATTCATCGAGGAGGCGTACAACCGGCAAGGCGACAAGATGGCCTTTTCGTACGCCGCCGAGGAGCAAGGCCAACCATGAGCCAAGAAACGACCCTCTTCACCATCGGCTTCACGAAGAAGACAGCCGAGGAGTTTTTCACGAAACTCCAATCCGCCAACGTCAAGCTGCTAGTAGACGTTCGGCTTAACAATGTCTCGCAGCTTGCCGCCTTCACCAAGCGTGACGACCTAAAATACTTCTTGCAAACGATAGCCGGCATCGGTTACCAACATCTTCCCGAGCTTTCGCCCACGAAGGACATTCTCGACGCCTACAAGAAGAAGGAGATCGAGTGGTCCGAGTACGAGCTCGAATTCCAACGCTTGCTACAATCGCGCCACATCGAGTCGATCGTCCGGCGAGAACAAATGGACCAAGCCTGCCTACTATGCAGCGAACCCAAGCCCGACCACTGCCACCGACGCCTGGTCGCGGAATACTTGCAAGCGTGTTGGGAAGGCGTGCGAATACACCATATCACGTGAGTTCGTAGGGTGGGTCAAGGAACGAAGACCCACGCGAAGCAGTAGGCAGCGAAGAGGTCTCACGCAAAGGCGCGAAGACGCAAAGAAAAAACCATCCTTCTCCCGTCCTTCTTGGCGTCTTCGCGCCTTTGCGTGAGACTGTTTCATTCTTGTTCTCGCCGCGGATACCGCGTGGGTCTTCGTGCCTTGACCCACCCTACACTCCGTTTCCTGCCTAGTTGACGACCGCTGACTCATCGGTTATCTTGGTGGCATACTTTTTCTTGACGTTTTGCCACCGGAAAGG
>CAYYOX010000567.1:0-3445 GCA_964473065.1 uncultured Planctomycetaceae bacterium
GTGGTTGGTGGTTAGTGGATAGTGTGCCACTGCTTCGCAGAAGCAGTGTTCTTGACGCTGAGAATTCGTCACTATCCACTAATCACTATCCACTAACCACTGCTTTTCTCACTATCCACTAACCACTGCTTTTCTCACTATCCACTGCTTTTCAAAACTCTCATCAATTCCGGTAACGACGTCACGCCTTTGGCGACCAGCAGTATGCCTTCCTCTTGCAGCGATCGCATGCCGTCTTTTCGGGCTGCCTGGCGCAGGGCGTCGAGCTTCGGTCCGGTAGGCAGCACCTTGCGGACCATGTCGCCCACCTTGAGCAACTCGAAGACGGCGGTTCGCCCCACGTATCCGATGCCGCCGCACTCTTCGCAAACTTCCTCGGGCTGTTGCGGCGGACGATAGAAGGCCTGAACGCGGCCCTCGGGAATACCCAATTGCGTCAGGACCTGCGGCGTGGGGGCATAGGCCTCCTTGCAGGCCTCGCACAACTTGCGAATCAGCCGCTGACTGGTTACGGCCGAGATGGTCTCGGCGAACTGCTGCGGATTGGCGTCCAACGCTAACACCCGCAACAAGGCCTCGGCACTGTCTTTCGCCCGAATCGTGCTGATCACCAGCCGATCCTCCGTGCTCTCCTCGCATAACATGTCGACCGATTGCCCGTCGACCAGATCGCGGCAAATGATGGCGTCCGGGGCAAAGCGAAACACTTTGGGGAAGATCGCGGCCGGCGACTGCCCTTCGGCCGCGTTGTAGGTCATCACCGGACAGTTCTCGATCTCCTCGTAACGGTTGGATTCTTCTTCCACCGCCATGAATTCCCGCGTGAACCGGTCGGTGTGATGGATGATCACGTCGGCCGTGGTTCGCAATCCGGCGGTGGGCATCGCCGAGAGCAGGACGAAGCCTTGCGGAAGGTTTATCAACTCCTTGACTTCTTCCTGCATCTTGTCGCGACTGCCTAGTTCGACGAGCGTGTCGAAGCGGATCTTCTTATCGACCCATTGCAACAACACGCGTTCGCCCGTCTTGGTCCCCTGCGAGGCCAGCGTGCCATCGTAGTTGATCGATTGATACTCGGCGATGAAGGTTCCTTGCTGCTGGCCTTGGCGGTCCTGGACATTCAGGCCGCAGAGGATCTTCAAAGCCTCCAGCGCCGGGTCGGCGTAATCGCGTTCCAGGGCCTCGCGCTCGTGCCACACGCCGTCGATCATGAAACGCAAGCCCACGGCCTGCTGGGCGTAGTCGAGTATCAAGGCCGAAGCGCGGTTGGAAAGTGCGTCGTGCAAAACCTCGCGAGCCTGCAGCAAGCCTTCGGATTGCCTGGCCATCAGCGTATTGGCTCGATCGGCCCGTTCGTCTTCGCCGCCTACGGCTTCAAGTTGGACCGGAGCGCCCTTGAGGTGCGGATCGACCCGCTGCGATTCGATCTTGACCCCGATTTTACCCAAGTTGATCGACAGCCAGAAACGGATATGTTCCGGCGTGAGCACCCGCTCGTTGTTCATCACCTGCGAGTTGCGATAGATAATGTAGGTGGTCAAGGGGGCAATCAGCGCAATCACCAGCAAGGGGAAAGAGAGCCAGAACCAGGGGATCCACCAGACCAGCACGAAGGCGCCCAGAAAGACGCCGAAAACGACCGGGTTCCACCGCAAGTAGTTTAGGCGGACTTCGAGGCAATCGCGGCTGACCCAGTCGGTCGTGTAGACCCACATCAAGAACGCGATCCAGCAGGCCAGCACCTTGATCCAACTGAGATAATGTCCCTGCCCCCGCCAGTTCTTGCCGAGCACCGGGGCCGGGGCTTCGGCCGGCGCATCGACTTGCGCATCGCCTTGCGCCGGCGCATTGTCTTGCGCGAGCAGTTCGCACGCACCGAAGGCCGCCACCGCGACCGCCATCATCAGGATGATCGAGAATCTCGCCATCTAAAAAGCATTTCGTGATTATTCAAGGAACCCTCGTAGGGTGGGTCGAGGAACGAAGACCCACGCGGAGGCGCCCGATGTCGTTTTTTGACGCGTGGGTCTTCGTTCCTCGACCCACCCTACATATTCCCAAGATTGTACAAGGCCATTTACAGCATTCCGGATTCTTTGACGTCGATTCCCTTGAGCGCCATTTTCAGCGCCTCGGGGTTCGGCGCCACTTCGAACCCGGTGGCCCGATCGATCAACTCCTGGTCGATCAGGCTTTTCAGACTCATGGTAAAGTCTTGCATGCCCTCTTCCTTGGCAATCCGGATGGCGTCGGACAGCTTGTCGTCTTCACCTTCGAGTACCAGTTTGCGGACGGTCGAGTTGAAGGTCATGATTTCGATGGTCGGGACGCGGCCCACCCCTTCCTTGATCGAAGGCAGCAGCTTCTGCGCGATGATGCCCTTCATATTAAACGCCAACGCGCTGCGGATCGCCGAGTGCATGCTCTCGGGGAACAGGTCGAGGATCCGCCCGATCGTACTGGGGGCGGTCGAGGCGTGGATGGTTCCGAACACCAGGTGGCCCGTCTCGGCCGCTTGAATGGCCGTCTCGAACGACTCCCGGTCGCGCATTTCACCCACCAGGATTACGTCCGGATCTTCACGCACCGCGTGCTTCATGCCGATCCCGAAGTTCTTCACGTCCATGCCGATCTCGCGCTGGTTGATCAGGCACTTGTCTTCGGTGAACGTGAATTCGATGGGGTCTTCGAGCGTGAGGATGTGTTTGCGATAGTTGCGATTGACCCAGTTGAGCATCGAAGCGATCGTGGTACTCTTACCCGAGCCGGTGACGCCCGCCAGCAGGACCATCCCCTGGCTATGCTTGCAAAGGGTCTCCAACCCGGGCGGCAGGTTGAGGTTCTCGAAGTCGGGGATGAAATTGTTCACCCGCCGAGCAACCAGACCCACGTGGCTCATCTGCTGCAACACGTTCACACGGAAACGCCACGGCGTGCCGTCGACTTCCAACGAGTAGGCGAAGTCGCAGCCGCCCTCGTCCTCGAAGATCTCCACGCGCCGCTTGTCCATCTGGATCAACGGAAAGATCAACTGCACGATCTCTTCGTCGCTGATCGGCGGATGGTTCAGCGGCCGTAGCGTACCGTTCACACGGATGTACGGCGGGGCCCCGGCCTTCATGTGGAGATCGCTCCCCTCCAACTTGACCAACGCCCGAAATAACTTGTCGATCCCCAGCTCTTCTCGATGCCCGAGAAATCGCTTTTGGTCAACGTCGCTATGCTCTCTCATGGCCGGCTCCTGATCTAGGATTTGTCCCGACGCCTCGCCTACTGCCTGTTCCGGCTCTAACTCGGTTGCCATGTGCCTCTCCTGTGCCTATTCTCTGTTGTCACGCCCCGCTGAGTTCCGAATTCAGCACGGCGCCCGTTGGTTATTTCCACCGAAAAAACGTCGGGCAAGCCCGACCGCTAAACTATACGGTGTCGCTAAACGATGTCGCTA
>CAYYOX010000567.1:3455-4769 GCA_964473065.1 uncultured Planctomycetaceae bacterium
GCCCTTGCTCCCGCCGCCCGCCATGCTGGTCCGCACGACCGCGCCGGCGCCCAGTCGCCCCCCCTCGGGAGCCCAGGCCACCGCCTCGAGGCCCGTGCCGATCCGCCCGCCGTTAATATGTACCTCCCAAAACTCGCGGCCGTCCTTCATCACCCGTTTCGGGTCGATGTTGACCACGATGCACTGGCTGCCGAACCGTCGGGCGGCCTGGCTGATCAACTCGGGCGTGCGGCAGGCGGCCGAATTGATCGACACCTTGTCGCTACCCGCGCTAAGCAACGCCCGAATGTCCTCCAGCGTACGAATCCCTCCGCCGACGGTCAACGGCATGAAGATCACCTCGGCCGTCCGACGCACCACGTCAAGGATAATGTCACGTCCTTCGTGGCTGGCCGTGATGTCGAGAAAGACCAGTTCGTCGGCCCCCTCCTGCTCATAGCGCGTGGCGACCTCGACCGGATCTCCCGCATCGCGGAGATTCAGGAAGTTCGTCCCCTTAACAACCCGCCCCTGACTAACATCCAGGCACGGGATAACCCGCTTAGCAAACATAGAGTTTCCGACAAGGCCTCTTCAACATACCGCCCGGGCAAAAACATCGCCCGACAACCAAGCATTTACTCTAATCAACCGCCCCCACCCGGTCAACACCCCAGTTTAGGGGGAACCACACGTCAATGCTGGACTTTTGCAAACAAGTCCCCTCTCCCTTTTGGGAGAGAATTAGGGTGAGGGCTCGCAATTTGGTCCCCTCTCCCTTTGGGAGAGGATTAGGGTGAGGGCTTGCAATTTGGTCCCCTCTCCCTTTTGGGAGAGGGTTAGGGTGAGGGCGCGTCAGAAAAAACATCTTCCCCCTTCTTCTTTTTCCCCTTTTCCCTTTCTTTCCCCTTTTTCCTCCCCCTTTTCCCCTATTTCCCTTTTTTCCTCCCGAAAGTTTGACCAGAGATTCCCAACCTGCTATCCTGGTGGGCGTAGCTTCAGGGTATCCCCCGGTCAATCCATCGAGGCGTTCAGCACCATGCGACCAAGGTTTGAAAAACTACGGCAACTCTTCTCCACCCCGATCGAAACGCCCCTCTTACCCAAACGTCGCCCGTTACGCATCGAGCCGCTCGAAGCCCGCCGCGTCTTATCCGTCGGCACGCTCCATGTCGACGCCGACAGCCCGACCCTAACCCCCGACGGCCAAGCCTGGGAAACGGCCTACCCCGATCTCCAAGAAGCCCTCGACCAAGCCGCCACCCTAAACACAGACGCCGTCCCCGAAAACAACATCACCCAAATCTGGATCGCCGAAGGAACCTACAAGCCAAC
>CAYYOX010000568.1:0-4763 GCA_964473065.1 uncultured Planctomycetaceae bacterium
GTTCATCGATTTGCGATACTTGGTCACCGTCCGACGGGCGACCGTGATGCCGTGCGTGGCGAGCTGTTTGCCCAGTTCGTCGTCACTAAACGGCTTGGTCTTGTCCTCGGCGTCAACGATTTCCTGCAGCTTTAGCCGCACCGTGTCCCAGGCGACTTCCTCGCCGTCGGCACTGACCGTCCCGCCCACAAAGAACCGCTTGAGCGGAAAAATGCCGCGGGGCGTCTGGATCCATTTGTCGTCGACCGCCCGGCTGACCGTGGTCACATGCACGCCCACCCTGTCGGCGATCTGCTGCATCTTCAGCGGCTCGATCGCCTCGGGGCCCTTGTCGAGGAATTCCGTCTGATGGTCGACGATGGCCTGGGAAACCCGGGTTAGCGTACCGCGGCGTTGCTCGATCGAGTCGATCAGCCATTGGGCCGAGTTGAGCTTGCGTTTGATGTACTCTCGCGTCTCTTCGTTGGCCTTGCCGCTTTGGATCAGTTTGCGATAGTAGGGGCTGACGTACAAGTTGGGCGTTTGCCCGTCCTCGAGGCGGATACTGTACTTGCCGTCTTCCGCCTGCTCGACGAACACGTCAGGCGTGACCGGCGGCGCCGTAGTCTCGGTGAAATCGGCGCCCGGCGCGAGGGTCAGCTTCTTGAGCTCTTCGATCGTTCGTTGGATCAATTCGATCGAGAGGCCCGTCTTTCGCGCGATCACCGGAAGTCGATTGTGCTCCAAGTCTTCGAGGTGGTCGGAAATCAGCGTCTTGAGGTGCTCGTAGTACGGCATTCCCGGGGCCAACTGCAACAGCAGACACTCGCGCATGTCGCGTGCGCCGACGCCCGGGGGATCCAGCCGTTGCACAATGGCCAACGCCTCTTGGGCCAATGCCAGATCTTCTTCCGTGGCGTCCTGTCCCAGCAGATCCTCCAAGCTTCCTTGCAGGCGGCCGTGGTTGTCGAGGTTGTAAATCACCCGATCGGCCATCGCCTTCAGCTCGGGTGCCAGATCGAACCAACCCAACTGGTGATGCAGATAGTCCTGCAAGGTCTCCGGTCGGGCGATCATGTTGGCCATGGCGTCCGACTTTCGCTGGCCGGCTTCCTCGACCTGATTGCGCGAAGGGCGGAATTTCTCCTCGAAGTGGTCGGGCCACTCCTCGTCCATCTTCATCAGCCGCTCGAAATCCGCCTCATTGTCTTTCGTTTCGTCGATGACCAGCTCGCGCTCTTCCTCGGTCGGAGCATCTGGCGCAACGTATTCCTCTTCCTCCTCATACGGCTCGGCCGCGGCGTCCGGATCCACTTCCTGCAGATCCAGCACGGGATTCTCCTCCATCTCCTGCTCGATCCGTTCCTGCAACGCCAGGATCGGCAATTGCAGAATCTCCATCGACTGGATCATCCGAGGCGCCAGCACCTGCTTCTGCACCATCTGGAGGTTTTGGCTGAGCGAGAGTCGCATGGTTTACCGGTCCGCTGCTGGAAATAAGGTGTTTTAGCGCTATCCTATCAGGTCGAGACTTCCCTTGCCATTATACTACATTACAGTTCCTGCCGGCCAGTCAGGGCGTCGGACAGAATCTCTCTATTAGCAAATTCTAGCACACTACCGGACGTAATGCCGCGAGCCAGCCGGGTGATTCGGACCGGAATCTCGCTCAAAAGGTTCGAAATGTGCAACGCCGTCCCGTCGCCCTCGATCGTCGGGTTGGTGGCCATGATCACTTCTTTGAACGCGCCGGACCGAAGTCGCGCGACCAGGGCCTCGATGGTCAATTGATCGGCGCCAATGCCCTCCAACGGGGCGATTCTGCCCAACAACACGTGATACAACCCGCGATATGCGCCCGACTGCTCCAACGCGATCAGGTCGCGTGGCTGTTCCACCACACACAACAGATCGCGCTCGCGTCGTGGGTCTCTGCAAATTGCGCATTCTTCCTCTTCTGCCAAATTGCAGCAGTTCTTGCAATACCGTACGTTCTCCTTGACATTGCGAATGGCCTCGGCCAACTCGAGCGCCTCGTTGCGATGGACCCGCAGCACGTGATAGGTCAGCCGCTCGGCCGACTTCTTCCCGATGCCGGGCAGCTTGGCAAACTGCTCGATCAGTTCAACAACCGATTGCGTAATTTCCGACACGATCAAGCAACTCCTCTAAGAAAACCCGGGGCTGGTCGCTTCAGCGACCATGCAGCCCACCTCATACGGTTCCGGACTAGGCCGTAAACAATCAAGCCGGCGGATCGGTCGACTCAGTATCGGTCGTCTCAGTATCGGTCGACTCGGTATCGATCGGACCCGAGCCGGTCAGTTTACTCAGAGCGTCTTGCAACCCGGGCAGTTCCAGGCCGCCGGTCAACTGCTGCATGGCTTCGGTGTGAAGTTGCTTGCCCTTGGCCACCGCCTGGTTCATTGCCGAGGCGATCAGGTCCTCGATCATCTCGCGGTCGCCTTGGGCGAACAGTTCCGGCTCGATCTTGCAATGGAGCACTTCCAGCACGCCGTTGATTTCGATTTCCACCATCCCGCCGCCGGCCGATCCGGTCGCGCGGCGCTGTTTGAGTTCTTCGCCGAGCCCCTGGATTTGGCCGCCGATCTGCTGGGCCTGTTTCATTAAGGCGCCGATATTGGAAAGTCCTTTGAGCATGGTTACTCGCTTTTGTCTTGAGGATCTTCGACGTCGGTCGGCTGGGCTCCGAAGAGCTCGCCGGCCTGACGAATCATAGGGTTGTCCATTACTTGCAACACGCGCTGGTGCGGCGAAGCGGGCTTTTGGGGTTTCGGCGCCGAATCCGCTCCGCCGGACGACTCTTCCACTTCGAACCCGACCCGAACTCGCTGGCCGGTGATTTCGGCCAGCGCCTTCTCGAATCGGGCCACCTGGTCGGGTCGCTCGCAACACGATTTCTGGAGAGCATACCCGGCCTTGAAATGGATGACCAGATGGTTCTCGCCGGCCAACTGAACGCGATCGAAGTGCTTGGCATTCTCAGCCGCCATGCTGGGTAGGGTATCCACAGCCCGACTCCACGTGGCGGTCGCGTTCTCGGCCGTCAAGGGGCTAGTCTCCATCGCCGTGGTGGGGTTCGCCGTCTCCGGCGGATCCGTCGCAACCGGCGGCTGCGGGGCGGGTTTAGTAGGATTCGCCGGCGGACGATTCACGGGACGCGGCGGAATCGGCTCCCCCGACTGCAATTGGGCGATCCACCCGGGAAGCTCGTCCAGCTCCTCGAGCTGGCAGATCCGCACCAGGGCCAATTCGGCCAGGATCCGGCCCTGGGTGCTGAAGCGGAGTCGCGATAGGGTCTGATCGAGAATCTGCATCACCGCCAGCACGGTCTGAAGTCCCAGACGCTGTCCCGCCGAAACAACCTGATCCGGATTGGTCGGCGAGGCGAACAGAAACGTCTCCGGCGGACACCCGGCCGCGGCCACCATGCAGTCGCGGAAATAGCCGAACAGTTGTTCGAGCAGTTGTGCCACTTCGACCCCCTCGGTCGCGGCCCGATCCAAATCGGCCAAGGCGGCGGCCGCGTCACGGTCGGCCAAATGGCTCACCAACGCCGTGAGCCGCTCCTCGCCCGCCGTGCCCAACATGCTATGCACTTCGTCCAAGGTAATTCTACCCGGCGAGAAGGCCAACAACTGCTCCAAAAGCGATTGACTGTCGCGCATCGACCCGGTGGCCCGACGGGCAAGGACCTCCAGGGCGGCCGTATCCGCCTCGACACCCTCGGCCCGGACGATCTGCTCAAGCCGCTCGGTGATTGACCCGGTCATGATTCCCGCGAAATCGAACCGTTGACACCGCGACAGAATCGTCACGGGAATCTTGTTCGCCTCGGTGGTGCAAAAGATGAACTTAACGTGCTCGGGCGGTTCCTCCAGCGTTTTCAGCAAGGCGTTGAAGGCCTCGCGGGTCAGCATGTGGACTTCGTCGATGATATAGATCTTCAGCCGCGGTCGGCTGGGACGGACATTCCGGTTTTGGCGCAATGGGCGGATCTCGTCGGTCCCGAGGTTACTGGCCCCGTCGATCTCCAGCACGTCGACATCCTCACCCGAGCCGATGCTCTGGCAGATATCGCACTGGTTGCAGGGAGTGACCGTGGGGCCGTCCTGGCAATTCAGAGCCTTGGCCAGGATCCTCGCCGCCGACGTTTTGCCCACACCCCGAGCGCCGGTGAAGAGGTAGGCATGACCCACCCGATTCGTAGCGATGGCATTGGTCAACGCCTGCGAGACGTGCTGCTGGCCGATCAATTCGTCGAAGGCCTGGGGCCGGTAGCGTCGCGCAACGACGACGTATTGCTCCTCGGGACTGTGTTCAGGCGAATCGGTCATTGGGTCAGTCTTTGCTCGTTAGGAACTGTCAGGTCTAGGCCAACCCCCACCGCTGGATAAGAAAGCGGGCTTCGGGTCAGGTCGACGCCCGATGAGGGACCCGACACGCCTGAAGATGACTGCTTATGGCTGCTGACTTTCGTCCCTGACCAGGTTCACAGGTCCCCATCGCGCGGGCCCCTCATCGGACATCGACCCCGGGCCGCCCAGATGCTTCTTTTGTACGCTCCCGCGGCCGATTCGTCAAAGGGGGCCAGCAAAAACGAGCAGACGCAAAAAGGACCAAAAAGCCCCCGGATTGCATCCGGGGGATCCCACCGACGCAGTCGGCGGGCTTTTTTTCAACGCCGGCTCGGCACGGAAGACACTTTGGCCCAAAACGCTCTCTGCCATGGGGACTCCGCGGCCTTGGCGTTCAAGAAAGCG